>USMA01000023.1 GCA_900555765.1 uncultured Collinsella sp. | reverse complement strand
TCCGTGACCGTGGCCGTGAACGCATCTATCAAGGCAGCGTCTGGCAAATGGGGCGAGTGCCTAGCGGCCGCCGAGGAGCGCCAGAAGGCGTACGCCAAGGAGGTCGGCGGCGCCGCCCAGGACTACACCGACCAGATAAGGGACGAGCTGGACAAGGCCCTCAAGGAGTACGCAGACAACGGGGACACCACGCTGGAGGAGGCACTGAAGAAGTACTCCGACGACGGCAACCTGGACCTGGACGAGGTGCTGCGCCTGTACACCGACACGTCGATAGAGCAAAGCGAGAGCGTGCTCAAGCAGATAGACGAGGCCAACAAGGAGTACCTGGAAGGCGGCACGGGCAAGCTGGACGATCGGCTGACGAGCGCCGAGGGCGAGGTGGATGGGCTGCAGAAACAGCTCGACCAGCTGCCGACGGATATCCGCAAGAAGATCGTTGACATGCTCAACAGCGAGGTGAACACCACGGGCGGCTGGGTGTACGAGGAGCCTGGCCAAGGCATCCTGGTGTACGACAAAAAGCCCGAGAGCGCCACCAAGTGCGTCAAGATAGGCGGCGGAATCATCGGCGTGGCCAACTCCAAGTACTCCAGCGGCGCGTGGAAGTGGCGCACGGCCATAACCGGCGACGGCGTGACCGCCGACGAGCTGACCACGGGCCGCATCAAAGGCGGGAACTCGTACTGGGACCTCGACAGCGGGGCCTTCTACCTGCGCGACGGCTCCATCTTCATGACCGACAGCAACGGCAACAGGGTCTATATCAACGCCACCAACGGCTTCCAGATATACGACAAGAACGGCTCCATCATCGCGGGCACCGTGCTGGTGGGCAGCACCTCCATGTTCCGCTGCAACATGGTCGGCACGTCGTCAACCAACTACATCACCACCGGCACGACGACGAACAACCACCCGGGAGCGTCGTTCGTGAACGGCTCGACCGAGTACTGCACCATCGAGGCCGTCCACGCGAAGGACAGCCCCACGGCGAGCTCGACCGACGGCGTGGGCATATCCGCCTGCGGCTACGGCTTCCTGGCAGTCAACCGCTACTACCGCCAGACGTGGCTGACGACCCCCTACTACGCGGGCTACATGAGCCATCCCGACGAGCAGCTGTACATGAAGAGCGGCAACAGCAACGCGGGCGGCTCGGCGTACGTGAAGCTGCAGAAGAACTCCAACAACTACGTATACCTGGATAGCAGCCGCGCAGACATTGGGTCGTCGGGCACCGCCAGGATACTCGCCCCGAAGTTCGCCATAGGAACCAATCCGAGCAGCGGCGGCACCTACGGGTACACGGGCTCCACGCAGTTCATCGGGTGCATCACCAACAACGGCAACAACTGGACGTGGGGCACCATCAACGTGGTGAACGGAATCATCACCGGCATGAGCAGCATCACGGGAAACTAGACCAGCGAGAGAGGAAACGGAATGTTCTACCACCTTGTGCAGCAGCCCGAAGCGCCGCAGGCGCTCGACGGCGCGCCGAAGCCGCCCGAGGCGCTTCCGGTGTTCGAGTGCATCAGCGACCCGGCCACGGCGCGGGCCATCGTGGAATCGGAAGACGTGTTCGAGTTCGACGGCAAGGGCGGCTTCACGCTCGTGTCCAGCCCCGTGGCCGTCATGGACGCGGAAGGCGGCGAGGCCACCGCCGTGGACTTCTCGGCGCTCACCGACGAGGAGATATGCGGGGTCCACAGAGCGCAGCCCGGCGACATATCGCGGACACTTGCGGCCGAAGGAAAGGAATGAGGCATGGCAACGCACGAGCTTACGCTCAACCTCAAGAAGACCAACATAGCGCCGCCCGTCATCACCGTGCACCAGGGCGACAGCGCCGAGGTCCTGAAGGCCGCCATCTACGACGGCGACAAGAAGGCGGCCCTGACGGGCTGCAAGGTGCACCTCATGGCTGCGAAACCCGACCACACCTACGTGGAGCAGCAGTTCACTGGCATCAGCGACAACGTGGCCACCGTGACGGTCGACCCCGCCGTCTTCGGCGTGGCCGGGCTGCTCAAGGTGTGCTACGTGCGTGTGCGAAACGCGGCGGGGCTGGACGCCACCACCGAGAACGTCCTGGTGAACGTGCTGCCCTCGGCGAGCGCGTCGGGCGAGATATCCGGCCCGTACGTCGATGCGGTGGAGGCGATCATCGCGAACCTCGAAGGGCAGCTAGCCGACGTGAGCGCGCTGAACGCGCAGATGCAGAAGGCCGAGGCCTCCCGCGCGAGCGCGGAAAACCAGCGCGCCGCGAGCGAGAAGACGCGCCAGACCGCCGAAACCGGGCGCGCAGAGGCGGAGAAGAAGCGCGCCGCGGCGGAAAGCGCCCGCGTCACCGAGGCGGCGCAGCTGAAGACGGCCTCGCAAGCCGCCACGGCTGCGGCAAACGGCGCGGCCTCGAACGCCGACGCGGCGGCAAACATCGCCCTGCAGATAGCCAACAGCGTGGCGCAGGGCAGCGCGGGCAGCTCGGACATGGCCAAGCAGAAGCAGCAGATAGCCGACCTGTACGGCAAGCTGGCCGACGCCACGGACGCGTTCATCTACGACGACGGCACCGTGTACTGCCCCGCCTCCAAGGCCAGTGCATCTGGCAGCACCATCACGTTCGGGAGCACCTGCACGGCGTCCGGCACAACCCTCAACCTCAAGTAGAAAGGCAACGAAATGGCACAAGCGAAAACCCTGTCGGTGGGCGGCATCGGCTACGAGGTCATCGACGATACCGCGCGCAGCAACGCGCAGACGGCGCTCAACAACGCCGAGTACAACCGCCAGGGCCAAATCGGCAAGTACGGCGGGCAGAACATCGCCACCATCCTGGCGGGAGAGATCGGCAGCGGCAGCGTGTACGACGCGCTGCATAAGCGCATCGCCGCCGCGAACTTCGCAGGCCTGCGCGTGGGCGACTACCTGGACGTGCCGCTTGTGAGTGCATCCGCCGTCACCACACAGCAATCTGTGCGGTTCCTGCTTGCCCACATCGACCCGTATCTCTACTGCGGCGACAACAGCAAGGGACACCATATCGCGTTCGTGGCGTCCGCTCCCGTGTCCGTAGCCAAGACCGTGACCGGCGTGGCAAACGACAGCTTCCTGATGTGGAACACCACCAACACGAACCAGGGCACCGCCGACCAGAAATGCCCCTACCCCAACAGCAACCTCAAGGCGTGGGAGACGGCCTTCGAGGCGTGCCTGCCCGAGGGGCTGACCAAGTACCTTCTTACCCAGCGCGTGCTGCTTGAGGAGCGGTACAGCGCCAGCGGCGCGCTCAACGACTCCAACTCGTGGAGCTGGCAGGATATCGGCAAGGTGTTCTCGCTGTCCGAGATGGAGGTGTACGGCTGCCCAGTGTGGGGCACCAAGGGCTACAGCGTCGGCTTTGACTGCCAGTGGGACCTGTTCAGGGACACCGCGCACCGAATCAACGGAACTCGGTGCGGTTGGTGGCTGCGTTCCGTTGCGTCGGGCTCCGCGTCCAACGTGTGCTATGTCAACAACAACGGCAATGCCAACTACAACTCGGCGACGAACGTCTGGGTTCGCCCCCGCCCCGGATTCCCTTATTGCCAGACCGAGTAGGCCCCAGGGCCGAAAGCAGAGCGCGAAGAGGAAGGAAGGCGCGACCGTCGGGCATGCGCCCGTAAATACGCACCCCGCGAGGGTGGCCGGACGCTGCTTGCATGGCGCGGCGCTCCGTGGCTTCGCCGCGTTTCATGGCCATACCTCAAGCGGCTGCCAGAGCCACATTGCAAGCCGCGCGGGGTGCCTCCTGTGAACTCCGAGCAAAGGCGGGCGGCGCGCCGCAAGCGCCGCGAGGAGAAGCGCGCGCAGGCCAAGGCCGAGCGCGTCAAGGCGTGCACGCTTGATACCGTGGCCGACCTCAACAGCCTGTGCAAGGCATCGAAGCAGGCCGCGCGCGGCGTGATGTGGAAGGCATCCACGCAGCGATACATGAAAAGCTACCTGCGCAACGCCGTCCTGTCCCGCCGCGACCTTTTGGAGGGGCGCGACATATGCCGGGGCTTCATACGGTTCGACCTGTGGGAGCGCGGAAAGCTGCGCCATATCAGCGCCGTACACTTCCCCGAGCGCGTGGTACAGAAGTCCCTGGCACAAAACGCGCTCGTGCCCGCGATCGTGCCCACCCTCATAGCCGCCAACTCCGCGAACATCAAGGGGCGCGGCACCGACTACGCCCTGAAGCTGCTCAAGCGCCACCTGGCCAACCACTGGAGGCGGCACGGCCGCGAGGGCTACATCCTCCTGGGCGACTTCTCCGACTACTTCGCGCGCATAGCGCACCAACCCGTCAAAGACCAGGTGGCCTCCGCGCTGCTAGATCCGCGCGTGGTCGCCTTGGAGCACCGCCTGATAGACGCGCAGGGCGATGTGGGCCTGGGGCTGGGCAGCGAGCCGAACCAGATATGCGCCGTGGCCCACCCCAACCGCATCGACCACTATGTGACCGAGATGCTGCGCCCCGAGTCTTACGGGCGCTACATGGACGACTTCTACCTGATACACGAGTCCAAGGACTACCTGCAGGTGTGTCTGCTGCTGATAGAGGGCAAATGCGCCGAGCTGGGCATCGAGCTGAACCCGCGCAAGACGCGCGTGGTGAAGCTCACGCGCGGGTTCACGTGGCTGAAGAAGCGCAGCTTCTACACGGAGACGGGCCGCATAGTCACTAAGCCGTGCCGAGACTCCTTAACGCGGGTGCGCCGCAAGCTCAAGAAGATGGCCCGCATTGTCGCCGATGGCATCATGTCCCCCGAGCAGGTGGAGCAGAGCTACCAGAGCTGGCGCGGAGGCATGAAGCGGCTGGACGCGCACCGCAGCGTGCGGGCCATGGACGCGCTGTACCGCAGCCTGTTCGGAAATCCCGCGGGGGGGGGTTGCTCAATGCAATCAAAACCTGGAGGCGACACGGATGGGAACATGCCCCTACCCTAGCAACGGAAGGAGCGACCCATGACGGAACAGGAAATCGCCGGGGAGATCAACGGCTACAAACAGCAGCTTGAGCAGAGCGACTACAAGGTCATGAAGGCGGTGGAGCGCATCTTCTCCGCATCGTCCATCACCGACCTGCTCTCGGCCATCGCCGCAGCTGCCAAGGAGGTGGCCGAGATCATCTCGCAGCGCCAGACGTGGCGCGACCGCATCAACGAGCTGGAAGCCATGGAGCCCGACCAGCCGGAAGCGCCGCAGGAGTAGCGAGCGCCCCTTCGGGGGCGCTTTTCTTTTGCCCGGCGACACCTCGTGGACAATCGCGGCAGCGATTCGAGGAGGTGAGAAAACGAATGACCGACGTGCTGGAAATCTTCGCGCCGTACGGCCCCGGGTCGCTTTTCGGCGCGCTGCTCGTCCTAGTGGTCCTGTACTTCGGCAAGCAGTTCCTCGAAGAGTTCAAGGCCCAGAACGAGCGCAAGGCGAACATCGACCTCAAGCGCGAAGAGCGAAAGCAGGACGAGGTGAACGAGCGGGCGCAGCGCGACCGCGAGCGCAGCCAGATGGAGGGCCGCATCGCCGCGCAGATGGAGCGCAGCAACGCGCTGATGGAGGCTATGAAGGCGCTCATGGAGTCCGTCGTGACCTCTAACGAGGTGCTGCACGCCGACCTGGCGAACAGCCAGGCGCGCAGCCAGGGCATGGCGGCGAAGGTCGACCACATCGCCGACCGCGTTGACCTGCTCTACAAGGAATCGGCTCGATAGAAAGGAATCAGAAATGACAGAAATGCAAGCAATCGCAGCCATCGTGCTGTCTTTCGCCGTGCCGTTCGCGGTGCAGCTGATCAAGACCGAGGCCATGACCGGCAAGGCCGCGCGCATCCTGGCGCTGGGCTGCTCGCTCCTGGCGGGCGTCGTGACCGGCTTCGTGGGCGGCGTGCCCGCAGACCCGGGCGCATGGGTCACGTGCGCCTTCGCCGTGGTAGGCGGCGTGCAGGCGGCCTACACGCTGTTCAAGTCGGTGGGCATCACATCCAAGTGGCTCGACGCCCTGCTGGGCGTGACCGTAGGCGGGAAGGAGTAGGCAATGGCTAAACTGTTCATCATCTGCGGCCACGGCGCTGGCGACCCCGGCTGCTGCGCAGGCGGCTGCACCGAGGCCGAGCGCGTTCGCGCCCTGGGCCAGCGAATCAAGGAACTGGGCGGTTCCGAGGTCGAGCTGGGCGATACGTCCCGCAACTGGTACGCCGACGGCGGGCTTAACCGCCTGAGCACCGACGCGCCAGTGGTGGAGCTGCACATGGACGCCAGCGGCATCGCCACGGCCCACGGCGCGCACGTCATCATCAAGGAGGGCTTTGAGCCTGACGAGTACGACAATGCGCTGGCCGACAAGCTGGCGGCGTTCATGCCAGGGCGCTCCGAGAAGCTGGTGCGCCGTTCCGACCTCGCGAACCCGAACCGAGCCGCCGCGCGCGGCATCAACTACCGCCTGTGCGAGAACGGCTTCATCGACAACGACGGCGACCGCGAGAAGTTCAACGGCAACCTGGACGAGCTGGCGCGCATCTACCTGGAATGCTTCGGCATCACTGCTGGAAGCGCCCCCGCAGCCGTCCCGCAGCCGCAGCCTGCGCAGCAGGGAACGACCGAGAACTTCGGCGGCACCTACCGCTGCACTGTGGACTACCTGCGCGTGCGCGACGCCCCCGGCCTGGGCGGCACCGAGGTGGCGCACTATTCCAGCGGCGAGACCGTGACGCTGGATAACTGGTACAAGATCGCCGACGGCTACGTGTGGGGCCGATACACGGGCTACAGCGGCGCAACGCGCTACATCGCCGTGGGCAAGGCCACGGGCAAGCCAGAGGCCGACGACTATCTGGTAAAGGTGGGATAGGCCATGCCGTACCCGAGCCCCGCAGACGAGGAGCGCAACGGCGGGTGCGGCCCCATCCTCGCGGCGGTCGTCCTGCTGTTCATCGTCCTGGCCGCGGCCAGCGGCGCGTCTCAGGCCATGGGAGCGCAAGACGGGTCCGTGAGGCTTTCCCGCACGTACGGCCCCATATACGACCTGCCCGAGGGCATCGGCCAGGAAATCGTGTGCGACGAGCACAACCGCGAGTACCTGTTGCTTACCACCGAGCAGGGCGGCGTGTTCCTCATGCCGTACATGGACGAGGACGGCGAGCAGGAGATCATGCCGCAGGCCTAGAACGCAAAGAAGCCGCCCCGTATGGAGCGGCTTCTTTCTATCTGACGAGCAATACGAACGCCCGCCTAACGCCGAACACGCGTATGTGTTCGCCTACTGAACAGTTGGTGGAGGCGCGGAGAATCGAACTCCGGTCCACGAAAGCCCCCTGATTGGCATCTCCAAGCTCAGTCGCTGGTTTAGTCTCGGACGCTTTGCGCGCAGCGACACGCTCGCGGCGTCCTAACCGGTTCGGTCTTAGCCTGCGCCATACCGATTACGTGCACAGGAGCATTCCCCTAACATGACGTCGCACCGGTGTCGGGGAAATCACCGGGTTGACGCGCCGCTATAAACTAAGCAGCGAGAGCCATAGGCTCAAAAGAAGAGTTGTTGTCAATTCAATTTGACGGTACCCCTGTTTAACGAGGCGAGGAGACCTCGGCTTGCTTCCTCTCTCAGAGCTATCGTGTCGAAACCAGTCGCCCCCGAATGTTGGGAAAGTCTGGATGGTATCGGGCCTGCAAACACCCGATAACCGTCGACTTTTCAAGGAACATGCGGGGCGAGCCCCGCTTGTGGAGTGGTATCTTACCACGTTCTGAAAGCGGACAGCTGTTCTATGCACGAGCTGTGAAGACCCCAATGTGCGCCGCACTTCGCACTTTTGCTACCGAACGCGTCACGTATATTTTCGCCAAGCAAAATTGACCCGTCGAAAGGACCCTTATGGATACCAAGCAGCAACTCGTCAATGCCCTCGCAGGCTTGGGCTCAACCATTACCGAAGCTATGGATGTCATCGAGGGCTTTGTCCCCTGCGGACATCCCGCCCTCACGGTATCGAACGCACTCGTCGCGCTGGACGCTGACGATGATGCAGCTCTCGCCCAGCAGCTTGAGACCGTCGAGGGCTTTATCGACCACGTGAGTGAGAACCGCGGCGTGACCGCCTACCACGGCATCGAGGTCGAGCTCGCGGGGCCCAAGGCCGATCTGCTCGCAGCAATCCGCGAGGTAGGCGCCCTTATGCAGACCGCAGGCGTCAAGAACACCCAGGTCAACGAGTGGGTCTACCGCAGTCTGGCAGCACTCGACAGCTCCGACGAAAAGGCAGCCGAGCAGCTCGCAGAAAGTCCCGCCATTAAGGCCGAGCTTTTGTAAATAGCACACGCGGGCCCCTTGGCGCATCGTCGTCCAAGAGGCCCGCAAACAGTTCGCGTCAACCGATAGCCACGCCGCCGCGTTCGGCCAAAGCAAGGATCGGCATCATTTGACGCGGGGTCTTTGCTGCAAGATCGGCATGTTCGAGCAGTTTGCGATCGTTGGTCACCAAGTAATCGACCTGCGCGCGTTTGCATGCAGCGAGCACCAAGTTGTCCTCGTAATCGCGATGGAGCGTCAGATATTTGTCGGCTAGCCACAGATCGGATGCATCAGCGCCCACGGCCGTGGCGTTTTAGGACATGTTCCGAACAACCGCCAACGCCGCGTCGCCAATTGCCCGGGCAGATGCCACGTCGCGCGCTCCCCCGCTGGCAAGAACGCTGCGCTTCAGTTCGTGTAGGACAACGTACAGCACGTCCTTGGCGATATGCACCGGAAAGAACAGCAATGCCCCCGTTTCCGTCGCCTGCCCAATAAACGCACGCGCGGCAAGCGACTCGGCATGGTCGACGCAAAACGAATCGACCCATACGTTGGCGTCTACCATGATCTTGAGAGGCGCCCCGCTCACTGGATCATCCCCTTTTGGCGATAGCGCTCGTCCATGGCTTCGGAATAGATTGTGTCCCAATCGCGATCGTCGGATACGGGCGACGTAGCGATGCCCAGGTCCGCGTAAAGCTGATCCGCCGCTGCCCATGATACGGCGAACGGAGTATCGTGCGCGACGGTCTGCTGCCGGTCGTCGACGGCCGCAAGCACTTCCTCGCACTGCCCGCCGCCCTGTGCGACCTTGGCCACGACCTTTTTGATGAGCTCGGGCAGCGACCCGCCCGAAAGCCGCAGCGCCTCCTCGGCACGGTTCTTGACCTGGCGATCCACGCGAACGTTCACCTGCGCCATGCCGCTAACAGCACCCACGTCGATCCCGCTCCCTTCAATTGCTAGCCATGCTAGCACCACTATATTAAGAAGCTAGCAAATGGTCAAATGCAAAAGGCCTGCACCCAGACAGCACCGATGCCGTCTGGGTGCAGGCCAGATAACGTGGACGAACACGTCTGCTAACGCAGGTAAGCCTTTGCGTTGCTCAGGCTGTAGGCAATCGTCGAGCCGTTGTGCAGCAGCGACGATGCCTGCGGGGTAATCGCGCCGGTAATACCCAATGCCAACAGCGCCGAGTTGGTGAGCATCACCTTGGAATACGAACTCGTCAGACGATCGATAAGCCCCTGGCTCATGCGGCGCAGGCGCACAATCGCGGCCAGATCCGTATCGGTCAGGATGATATCGGCAACCTCCTTGGCGATGTCGCTTCCGCCACCCATCGCCAGGCCCACGTCGGCCAAACCGAGCGCCGGCGAATCGTTGACGCCGTCGCCCACCATGGCAACGTGGCGCCCCTCGCTCTTAATGCGCTCCACATAAGCGTACTTGTCCTCGGGCAACAGCTCGGCCTTAAACTCGTCGACACCTGCTTCGCGAGCAATGCGCTCGGCCGTGCGCTCCGAGTCGCCCGTGAGCATGACCACGTGCTTGACGCCCAGCGCATGTAGGTCGGCGATGGCCTCACGGACCCCGGGCTTGAGCGGATCCTCGATGCCGAGCACGCCGCCGCCCTTGCCGTCGACCGCTAGGTACAGCGGCGACAGGCCCTGCATCTGGGACTCAATGCGCTCCTTAATGTCGGAATCAAGCTGCGCGCCCTCGTCCTCAAACACAAAGTGTGCCGAGCCGATAATGGCGCGGCGCCCCTCGATGGACGAAGCGATGCCGTGCGCCACGATGTACTCGACGGCGGCATGGCGCTCGCGGTGCTCGAGCCCGCGCTCGCGAGCAGCGTTGACCACGGCACGCGCCACCGGATGCGGGAAATGTTCCTCCAAGCAAGCGGAAAGACGCAGGATCTCGTCCTCGCTCCAACCATCGGTGGTGAGTACGCAGGCAAGACGCGGCTGGGCCTCGGTGAGCGTGCCAGTCTTATCAAACACAATGGTGTCGGCCTTGGCAAACGACTCAAAGTACTTGGCGCCCTTGACCATGACGCCCATCTTGGCAGCATCGCTCATGGCAGTCATGACG
>USMA01000022.1 GCA_900555765.1 uncultured Collinsella sp. | reverse complement strand
GACGATGTCCCAGACCTGCCGCGACCTCAAGGCCGGCGAGTTCTCCTTCGAACTCTGCGAGGGCGACAAGGTCGTCGCCACCGGCACCAACGACGCCAGCGGCAACATCACGATGAGCGCCGTGAAGTACGACAAGCCCGGCAAGCACACCTACACGCTGCGCGAGGCTAAGGGAGCCGAAGGCAACGGTATCACCTACGACGGTAAGACCTATGCCGTCGTGACCACGATCACCGATAACGGCAAGGGCAAGCTCGAGGCGAAGCACGAGCTGAAGGACGCCAAGACCGCGGCATTCGAGAATTCCTACAAGCCGAACCCTGACGAATTTAGCGTCACCGACCAGGTCAAGGCGACCAAGTCCCTGACCGGGCGCGACCTCAAGGACGGCGAGTTCTCCTTCGAGCTCGTCGAGGGTGAGGGCGAGGACGCCAAGGTCGTCGCCACCGGCACCAACAATGCCGAAGGCAACATCACGATGAACGCCGTGAAGTACGACAAGCCCGGCAAGCACACCTACACGCTGCGCGAGGTCAACGGCGGAACCACCAGCAAGGGCATCACCTACAGTGACGCTAAGTACACCATCGAGACCACCATCACGGACAATGGCGACGGCACACTCAAGGCCGAGCACGTCCTGAAGGGCGACGAACCCGCCGAGTTCAAGAACACCTACAGCGTGACCCCGCTCGACGCAGAGCTCGACTTTGGCCTGGACAAGGCCATCAACGGTCGCGACTGGACGGACTCCGACAAGTTCAGCTTTACCATTACCGCCCCCGATGGCGCCCCGCTCCCCGATCCTGCGACCGTAACCGTGAGCAAGCACGATGCGAAGGACGGCATTGCCGCCATCAAGTTCGGCAAGATTCGCTACACGGCCACCGGAACCTACAAGTACGAGATCCGCGAGAACGCGGGCAGCACGGTCGGCATGACGTATGACGCGCATGTCGCAACCGCCGAAGTGACCGTGACCGAGAACGGCGATGGCAGCCTGACCGCCAACGTCACCAAGAAGGAAAACGGACGCTTTACCAACACGTACCGCACTGAGCTTAACTACACCGCTGCCGGCGGTCTGTGGCTCAGCAAGTATCTGGACGGCCGCCCCATGACCGAGGGTCAGTTCACCTTTACCGTGACACCTGCTGACGACGCTTCGGCTCGCGCGCTCGGTCTGCTGCCCGGGGCTAATAGCTTCAAGTCCCCCGCAGCGGCAGAGGCAACGGTCGGACTGATCGACATTCTGGCTGGTCATGAGGTTATATTTACGCAGGCTGACGCCGGCAAGACCTTTACGTACACCGTGGCCGAGAAGAACGACGGCCAGCCCGGTTACACCTACGACGACGCCGTGCGCACGGTGACGATCGCCATTGCCGACGACACCGCCGGCACGCTCACTGCTACGACGACCGTTTCCGGCGGTCCCGAGGGCACGCATGAGACGGTCCACAAGAGTGGCGAGAACAAGGTCGAGAAGGCCCTGGTGCCGTTCCACAACAGTTACAGCGCTACGACCAACACGCCTGGCGGCACCGCCGCTCAGGTCGTTGCCACCAAGACTCTGACCGGCCGCCCGATGGCCGACGGCGAGTTCTGGTTCGGCATCGCCTATCAGGGTGAGCTTGTGGCATACGAAAACCTCAAGCCCAATATCGGCGGGCACGTGAGCTTTGATACGCTGCACTACGACACTAAGATGCTTGCTAATCTTGAGGCTGCTGGGCTTGCTTATCGTACCGATAAGGACGGTAAGCTTGCCTGGACCATTAACTACACGGCCTACGAAGATTTATTCGGGCTGCCGAATGGCGTTTCCGCTACAACGTGGAGCTTTGGCTTTAAGGTTATCGTCGTCGACAACGGTGACGGTACCCTGACGGCAACGGTCGACTACGGCGGCGTCGAGCCCTTGTTCGAGAACGTCTACGGCGCCGAAGCCGTCGATGCCGCGCTCACCGGCATTAAGAAGCTCCAAGCTGCCGAGGGCCTGACCCCGGCTGACATCACGGGCAAGTTCACCTTTACCGTGACCGCCGACGAGTCTGGTGCCCCGATGCCCGAGCGCACGACCGCAACCAACGACGCGGCTGGCAACGTGGACTTTGGCAAGATCCACTTTACGCTCGAGGACCTCAACCGCGCTCTGGGCGTGACGGACGATGCGACCGATAAGGCCGAGGCCGACGAAGCTGACGACGTCGACGCTGACGAGGCAGAGGCCGGCGCCGACGCTGATGCCAACGCTGACGAGCCCGGCGACGCGTCCGCGCCCGCCGCCCCCACCGCCCCGCGCTCGCACACCTTTACCTACACGGTGACCGAGTCCGGCAGCGCCCCTGGCGTGACTAACGCCGCCAACGCCACGCGCAAGGTTTCCTATACCGTGACTGACGACGGTGCCGGACACCTGAGTGTTGTGCGCGAAGGCGACGGCGGCGCTGCCTTCACGTTTACCAACACCTACAGCGTGACGCCTACTGATTCCGTGGTGACCGATCAGGTCAAGACGGTCAAGCGTCTGACCGGACGCGACCTTGCAGCCGGCGAGTTCACGTTTGAGCTGCTCGAGGACGGCGTGGTTGTCGCCAGCGGTACCAACGACGCCGACGGCACTGTGACGCTGAGCCCGATCCGCTACGAGGCACCCGGCACGCACACGTACACGCTGCGCGAGGCTTGCCCCAACGCGCTCGGCCTGTACAAGGGCGTCACCTATGACAGCGCGACCTACACCGTCGTGACCACCGTCTCCGACAATGGTGACGGCACGCTGACCGCGACGCACAAGCTCGAGGGAACTACCGAGTCCGCTGGCTTTACCAACAAGTATCACGCCATGCCCACGCAGGTTTCCATCGGCGCTATCAAGGTGCTCGAGGGACGCGAGCTCAAGAAGGACGAGTTTAGCTTTAAGCTCGTTGGCGAGGACATCGAGTCCACCGTCACCAACGATGCCGACGGCAAGATCAACTTCGACAAGTTTGAGTACAGCGAGCCCGGTACGTACGTCTACACCATCAGCGAGGTCAAGGGCGACGAGGTCGGTATGACCTACGACAAGTCCGTCTTTACCGTGACCGTCAACGTGGTCGATGACGGCGAGGGCAACCTCAAGGCGAACGTCGCCTTTACCAAGGGCGACAAGAGCGTCGAGGGTATCGTGTTCAACAACGCGTACAAGAAGCCCGAGACGCCCGTGCCGACGCCCGATCCCGGCACGCCCAAGACCGTGACGAACATCGTCAAGACGGTCAAGGGTTTCCTGCCCACCACGGGTGACCAGCAGGCCGCCGCTCTGCTTATGGCATTCGTCATCGCCATGGCCGGCGTCGGAGCCCTGGTCTGGGGTATCCGTAAGCGCTAGGCAAACTGACAGCGCCCGGGGCCAAGGGCCCCGGGCCGCTGGCGGGGAGCCAAAACATAGCCCCCACCCCACCCCCAGCCGCCACGGAGGCGTCTCCCTTCTCCGTGGCGGCATTTTTGTGCGTTGGCGAGCGCTGCCAAATGATCCCCCGGGGACGGAGGAAAACGGATCATTTTGGTCCCGCGAGGCTGGCGGAGACACTCGTGCAGGGCCGCCCGAACAAAACTATGCCGGTTTACTACGATGAATCCGAGATTCCTGACCACACCCGCATTTTTGCAAATATCGCAAGTGTTCTACCTGCGGTTTTGTAAGTGCGCAATTTGCCGTGGTCGGAGATATGCGGTTCATCGTAGTAAACCGGCATAGTTTTGAAATGGCATCAAATTGGCAGCAGCCAGCGGCTAGCCTCGCAGATAGGCGATGGCGATTTGGGTGCGGTTGCGCAGGCCCATTTTGGCCAGGATCGAGCTGATGTGGTTGCGCACCGTGCCTTCTCCCATATAAGCCGTGGCGGCAATCTCCTTGTTGTCGAGGCCGCGGGCGATGAGCTCGGCGACCTCGAACTCGCGGTCGGTCAGGCTGACAAAGGCCGCGGGCCGGCGAGATGTGTCGGCCTCGGACCCCGCCCCATCAAAGTCGATATCCTCGATCGCCTTACCCTCGAGTACGCGTTTGCCGTCCATGACCTGCGCCAACGCCGGCGGAATGGCGGCGACATCGGTCTTGATCAGGTAGCCGCGGGCGCCCAGCTTGAGCGCCGACACAATGTACTCGTCGTCCGAGAATGTCGTCAGAAACACCACGCGCGCCGCAGGGTCGCGCTCAAGGATCTCGCGTGCCGCCGAAAGTCCGTCGCGCCCCGGCATCTGAATGTCGAGCAGCGCGATATCGGGTGCGTGCTCGGCGTAGAGCGCCACCGCGTCGTCGCCGTCGGCACCGGTGCCCACCACCTCTATCTGCGGCTGAGCGCCCAGGATAATCTTGAGTGAATCGACCACCAGACGGTCGTCGTCGACGACTATGAGCCTCATCGGCCCTCATCTCCTTGCTGCTTGGGAATGGTGGCAAATACGCGCCATCCGGAGGCGCCGACTCGCGAGCCGGCAGTGAAAGTGCCGCCGAGCGCCTCGACACGCTCGCGCATGGAGGCGAGCCCCATACCCCCTGTGGCGCTGCGGGCGCTTGTTCGAACCCCGCCCGTTCCATCGTCGGTAACGACGAGCTGGTAAAACGACGGATGCTCCATGCACCGCACGGTAATGGTTTTGGCATGGGCGTGGCGCATGGCGTTGGAAAGCGCCTCGCGCAGCACCGCCGCAAAGCAGTTGGCGACGTTGGCGGGCGCATGCTCGGCCAAAACCTCAAGCTCAATCTGCGGACCGCTGTCCGAGCGTGCGCCTTCAACGATGCGCTCGAGCTGCACGGAGAGGTCAGTCGCATTGTCGTTGAGCGCGTGGACGCTGGCGCGCACGAGCTGGAGCGCCTCGTCAACCGTGCGTTTGACGTCGGCGAAATCGGCGGCGACGCCGGGCTCATCGGCATGGACCACGCGCAAGGCCTCGGCCTGAAGCGAAGCGCGCGTGAGCTGGTGGCCCACGTTATCGTGGATTTCGCGCGCGATGCGGGCGCGTTCGGCGAGCGTCGCGAGCTCGACTTCGTAGTCCTGGCGGTCGGTGAGGTCGCGGTTGCGTGCCTCGAGTGCCAGGGCGCGTTCTTGCAGCTTGTCGCGGGTGCGACGCATGCGTTCCTGTTCGCGCTCCAGCTGCGCGGTGCGCAGCGACAGCAACGTGGCGGCGACCGAAAGGATGGCGGTTAGCAGCAGCGTTCGGGTGGTGAGCGCGCCGCCGCGAAGGTCCGCGACAAGCGCGCAGACAAACACGGTGCCAATCGCCAGCGCGGGCCAGATGCGTTCACGGCGCACGCGTCGCGCGATGTCATAGAGGATGAGAGGCGCAAACGGCACAAACGGCGGCACGAAGACAGCCGCGATGATGTAAGCGTAACTCGCGGTCTCGCTTACACGGCGCGTGCGTTCCTCCTGTGCGACCTCGGCCAGCGAGGTGGCGATAACGCCAAGGCAAAACGCTGTGACCAGGCGAGCGTCCACAGTAAGACCCATGGCGGCCGCAATGCAGCACGCCAGCACAATCGATTTGTCGAAAAGCCTGTTCATACGGGTATTGTACGCGAAGCTACGCGTGGTGGAGGGGCCGCCTGCGCAACCGTGACATTCCTCCCGCGCGGCAAACCGGCGTCGATCGCTCGCACGAGCGGGGGTTTCGCCTCCGCTCCCCGCACTCGTGACAAAGCTCACTGGTGCGCGCCGGCGGCTCCTGCGATGATGCAATCGTACCGGGCCACGACCAACAGAAGGGCCGCCTCATGACAGACATCGTCCACGTCGAAAACCTCGTCAAGCGCTATGACGATCTTATCGCGCTCGACCACTTTAACCTGAGCATCGCCCCCGGCGAGATCTTTGGCCTGCTGGGTCCCAACGGCTCGGGCAAGACCACGTCCATCAACTGTATCCTGCAGCTGCTTGCCTACGACAAAGGCACCATCGAGCTCTTTGGCGAGCCCATGACGCCCGCCCGCTACGACCTCAAGCGCCGCATCGGCGTGGTGCCGCAACAGGTGGCGGTGTTCGACGAGCTCACCGTGCGCGAGAACATCGACTATTTCTGCAGTCTCTACGTCAACGACCGCAAGCGCCGCCGCGCGCTGGTGGACGAGGCGATCGACTTTGTCGGCTTGGGCGACTTTACGAAGTTCCGCCCCGGCAAGCTCTCGGGCGGCCTGGCGCGTCGCCTCAACATCGCCTGCGGCATCGCGCACAAGCCCGAGCTCATCTTCTTTGACGAACCCACGGTGGCGGTCGACCCGCAGAGCCGCAACGCCATCCTGGAGGGCATCTGCCGCCTGCGCGACGAGGGCGCCACGGTGGTGTATACCAGCCATTACATGGAGGAAGTCGAGCAGATCTGCAGCCGCATCATGATCATGGACGGCGGCTGCGTGCTGGCGCAGGGCACCAACGACGAGCTCAAGCGCATGATTCAGATGGGCGAGCGCGTGACTGTCGAGGTCGGCGCCGTCGAGGCCGCCACAGTCGAGCGCCTGCGCGCCCACGAGCACGTGCTCAGCGTCGAGCTGTCCGGCGGCGAGCTCGTCTGCACCTGCGAAGCGAGCCCGCACAACCTGGTCGACATCCTCGACACGCTGCGCGCTGCCGACGTGGCGCTCGGCCGCGTGTGGAGCGAGCCGCCGACTCTCAACGACGTGTTCCTCGAGATCACCGGCCGCGAGCTGCGCGACTAGGGGGCAGCCATGTTCAACACCATTATTATCACGGTCAAGACGCTGCTGCGCCGGCCGAGCACGTGGGTTTGGGGTGCTCTCTTTCCCATCGCGCTTTCCACGATGTTCATGTTTATGTTTGCGAACCTCAGTTCCGACGGCACGGTCGACCCAGTGCCGGTTGCCGTTGTCACTGACGAAGCCTGGGGCGCTTCGTCCTTTAAGGACGTGGCGACGTCGCTTGCCAAGGAAGGCGACGACCAGCTGCTCGAGATCCACGAGTGCGACGCCGCAGCCGACGCGAACCGTGCGCTTAAGGCCGGCGAGGTTGCGGGCATCTATACGGTCGACGACGCGGGTACGCCCAAGCTCACACTGCTTTCGAGTTATGACAGCTCGCGCGCCTCGTCGGTGCTCACCGACCGCAGCATCCTTGAGACGGTGGCGAGCTCGTATACGCAAAATGCCGAGCTCATGTCCCAGATTGCCCAGGACACCCCGGCGGCGCTCGCCGACCCCGAGGCGGTTGCGCGCGCCCTGTCGCTCGAGGGCGACACCCGCCGCGTAAGCCTGACGCGCACCACGCCCGATGGCACGGTCATCTACTATTACGCGCTTTTTGGCCTGGTCGCGATGATGTCTGCCGAGTTTGCCGCCTTGAGCGTCGTCGATCTGCAGCCCAATCTGTCGGGCCTTGGCGCACGCCGCTGCGTGGGCGGCCTTTCCAAGACGGCGTCGCTGGCCGGCATTTTTGTCGGCTCGTGGCTGGTCTCCTTCGCCTCGATGACGATCGCGATCGGCTACGTGCGCCTGGTCGTGGGCGTCGACTTTGGCGGGCGCGAGGGACTGTGTTTGGTGGGCGGCGCCGCTTCCGCGCTTGCCGCCACGGGCTTGGGGCTCTTTGTGGGCACGCTTCCCGTTAAGGGCGGCAAGGCGTCCAAGTCGGGCATCCTCACGGGCTTTGCTACCACGTGCGCCCTGTTCGCCGGACTCTACGGCGAGCCGGCGATGGCGCTTGCCGACGACGTCGCCCGCGCCTGCCCGGCCGAGTGCTGGTTCAACCCTGTCAAGCTCATCTGCGACATGTTCAACCGCCTGTATTTCTTTGAGGACCTGGGCCCCTTTGCCGTTCGCGCCGGCGCGCTGGTCCTTATGGCGCTGCTGTTCGTTGCCGCCGCCACGCTGATCTTTGGAAGGAGCCGCTATGAGCACCTTTAAGACCGCGCTTCGCATGGCGTTCGCGCACCCGTTCTACCTGCTCATCTATACGGTGTTCATCTCGCTCATGGGCGTATTCATCGCGGCCTCGGTGAGCTGGAACTCGTCGCAGCTCACCGAATACAAGCCCTACGACGCCAACGTGATCGTGGGCGACCGCGACGACAGCGACCTTTCGCGTGCGCTTACCAAGCATCTGGGTTCGCGTTTTGAGCTGGTCACGGGCATCGGCGACGATACGTACGACCTTGCGGACGCGCTCTCCAAGAGCAACAGCGCCAAGGGCAGCGCCGACTGCGTGTTCTTTATCCCGGAGGAGTTTGAGGACGACCTCGTTGCGGCTGCCCGCGCGGGGGAGGCCCTGCCCAAGCTCGACGTGACCTACGGTTCCGGCACCATGGCGGCGGCGCTTTCGTCTGCCGAGGCCTCGCGCTGGATCTCGCTCGCGGGCGCTGCGGCGGCGCTTGAGCCCGCTGCTTCTAACGGCGACGTTGCCAAGGCCGCCGAGCATGCCGCTGCAAAGCGCGCGGAGGTCCAGATCGAGCAGGTCAAGGTCGACTCGACGGCTGCCGCCACGCTCGAGTCGTATTTCAACTTTGGCGCGTACGCGATTATCTCGTCGGTCATCGTATCGGTGGGGTGGGTGTTCTCGGGCATGAACGAGCCCGAGCGCGTGCGTCGTATGGATGCCGGCCCGGTTTCCGAGCGCCAGCGCTCGCTTGCCGTGTTCGCGGCTGCCGCAGTGCTCACCGTCTGCATCTGGTTTATGTCGAGCATGATGGGCGTCGTGGGCTTTGCCGGCGCGGTTGCCGAGGTCGGCGTGGGTCGTATGTGCCTGGCGCTGGCGGCGACGTTTGCCCTGGCGTGCACGCCGCTGGCCGTTGGCTTTGCCCTTTCGAGCCTGGGTGCGCGCGAGGAGCTGCTCAACGGTGTGGGCAACCTGCTCGGCATGCTCATGACGTTTTTGGGCGGCGCCTGGATGCCGCTGGCGCTCATGGGCTCGGCCGTGCAGACGGTGGCGCACTTTGTGCCGACGTATTGGGTGAACGATGCGATTGGCAAGGCGCGCGCTTCGGATCTGACGTCCACCGTGTTGGGCGACATCGCCTGCGACCTGGGCGGCACCGTGCTCTTCGCCGCCGCCATTGCCGCCGTAGGCCTGGCCCTCTCACGTGCCAAATCCCGCGCCTAGTCTGAAATAAATCCTAGGCCTCGCCCCAAAATAGTTCGCCAAGGTTTACTATTACGTTCATAAAGTAGTACTAGGCTAACAATGGGGGATACCATGGCAACGCAGGAAGCCTACGTCCAGGTTAAGGATCTCAAAAAGCACTACGGCGACGGTGATGCGCGCCTGACGGTACTCGATGGCATCGACACGTCCATCTACCGCGGCGAGATCTGCGTCATGCTGGGGCCCTCGGGCGCGGGCAAGTCGACCTTTCTCAACCTGATCGGCGGCCTGGAGGATGCCGACGGCGGCTCCATCATGGTGGACGGCTGCGACCTCACGGTGCTCAAACCTACCGACCTGGGCGAGTATCGCCGCCGTGAGCTGGGCTTCGTCTTCCAGTTCTACAACCTGGTGCCCGATCTCACCATCAAGGAAAACATCGAGGTCACGGCGCACCTGTCCAAAAACCCGCTCAATGTCGACGACCTGCTGCGTTCGCTGGGCCTTTACGAGCATCGCAACAAGTTCCCGCGCCAGGTCTCGGGCGGCCAGCAGCAGCGCTGTGCCATCGGCCGTGCGCTCGTCAAAAACCCGGGCCTGCTGCTGTGCGACGAGCCCACGGGCGCGCTCGACTATAAGACGTCCAAGGAAATCTTGCAGCTCATGGAGGATGTCAACCGCACCTACGGCTGCACCATCATCATTGTCACCCACAATGCCGCCATCGCGCGCATGGCCAATCGCGTGCTGCGCCTGCGCGACGGGCACATCGTCGAGGATGAGCTCAACGAGTCGCCCGTCGCGGCCGCCGAGCTCGATTGGTAGGCGGCGCCATGACACCTCTCGCAAAACGTCTCCCGCGCGAGCTGCGCCGCAATATCGGCAAGTACCTGGGCATCTTTTTGCTTATGTGCGGAAGCATCGCTCTCACCTCGGGCTTTTTGCTCGCAGCGCATTCCATCGGCTGCCTTATCGACGACATGCGCGATGCGTACACGATTGAGGACGGCCGCGTGACCACCTCCTTCGAGGCCACCAAAGACCAGCTCAAGGCGGCCGAGGATGCAGCCGGCGACGTCGGCGGCGTTACGCTCTACAAGAATTTCTCCATCGACGCCATCATCAAAAAGACCGCCGGCGACGACGGCACCAAGCGCACGCTGCGCACCTATGCGCACCGCACCAAGGTCGATATCGCGTCCTACTGTGAGGGCAAGGAGCCCAAGACGGACGATGAGGTAGCCATCGACCGTGTCTTCGCCACCAACAACGACCTCGCCGTGGGCGATAAGGTTGAGCTTGAGGGCCGCACCTACATCATCTGTGGCATCATGACCCAGCCCGATAGCCAGGCGCTGTTCCTCAACAATTCGGACTTTACGGTGAACACCATCACGTACGGCGTGGCCGAGGTCACCGCTGGCGGCTTTGCCGCGCTCGAGGATGCCGGCGGCGCGCCTGCCTACACCTACTCCTTCACCTTTACCGATCGCGATCTCTCCACCGCA
>USMA01000021.1 GCA_900555765.1 uncultured Collinsella sp. | reverse complement strand
CATTCGTGTGGGCCGGGGGCAGCTTGTAGGTGCCGGTATAAATGGGCTCGTTCATGGCGCTGTTCTGGAAGGGCAGGTAGGGGCGCAGGGCCTCGGCGTTGACCTCCCGGCGGAAACCGGGATGCTCCAGCAGACTCTTGATCTCGCTGCCGAACAGCAGCTCCCCCTCGCTGGTCTGGGTGTAGTAGAACGGTTTGATGCCGAACATATCGCGGGCGCCGTACAGGGTATTCGTTTTGGTATCGCAGACAACAAAGGCGAACATGCCGCGCAGCTTGGCGGCCAGGGCGGTGCCGTATTCCTCGTAGCCGTGCAGGATGACCTCGGTATCGCAGTGGGTCTTGAAAATGTGACCCTTGGCCTGCAGCTCGGTGCGCAGGTCCATAAAGTTGAAGATCTCGCCGTTGAAAACGACGACAACGGTGCCGTCCTCGTTATACATGGGCTGCTTACCGGCGGCCAGGTCGATGATGCTCAGGCGGCGGAAGCCCAGGGCAACGCGGCCGTCGATAAACTGACCGCCCATGTCGGGACCGCGATGGACGATGCGGTCCATCATCTTGGTGAGCACCTCGGATTGGTTATCCGTCCCACCGACAAAACCGACAAAACCGCACATATACTATCCCCTCTGCTGTTGCTGGGCATCAAATCGAATCAGTAGCTTTTGAGTATACCCGAGGGCGTAAAGAGGGGCGGAATGTTCAGGCAATCTCAACTGAATCAGCTCCGCGTGGACACGCGCCAGTTACCTTTAATGGATATGAGGTGAATGAGGCGATTGTTTTGCTATACTCTCTCCGCACGGGCGATTGGCGCAACGGTTAGCGCAGGTGCTTTACACGCACAAGGCTGGGGGTTCGAATCCCTCATCGCCCACCACTGAATTGTTAGGCTCCCAGCAATGGGAGCCTTTCTTTTTTGGGCCCATCGCAGGGGGATTCGAACCCGCCAGCACGTCTGTCACAAAGGCCGTGGTCAAAAAATGGCAAAAATGAGTACTGCTACTTTGATTGCAACATATAAAAAGATAGCGTTTGCGTAAGTTACGCAACATATGTCCATTATAAGGACTAACAGTTAGATCACAATCGTGCATTCATCGCCATTTCGACTTGCTATCTGGCCTTATTAGTCCAAAATTGCTGCTACCAAATCGGTAGCAGTACTCATATTTAATGTTTTTTTGACCAGCGGGTCTCCCTGCCTTAGCAAATCTAAGGCAAAACGGGGTCCAGACCGCTGAATCATGCCACATAGGGCACGCCCGCAGTCCGGAATCCGGTCCAAATTGAGTTATTGCGCCGCGTTAGCCCAAGACATCCGACAGGATCTCGATCAGACTGTCCACGTCGGCTTCCTCGCAGACGAGTGGCGGCAGGAAACGCAGCGTATGTGCACCTGTAGCGGTGTTTTCGGCACCAGCCCCCAATGCACGGGCCACAACGTCGTGTGCATCACCCGCAGTATCGTCCAGATCGCAGCCGAGCATCAGGCCACGGCCACGCACCTGTACCACATGCGGAAGCTTAGCCAGCGCCTGCTCCATATAGACGCCCACCTTGGCAGCATGCTCGGCATAATCGCCGCGTACAAGCGCGGAGAGCGTCGCAGCACACGCCGCGATGGCCAAGCAGCTACCGCCAAAGGTCGAGCGGCTTAAACACGTCGGCAATCTCCTTCTTTGCCACGACGGCACCCATGGGCACGCCATCAGCAATGCCCTTGGCAAGGCTCATGATGTCAGGCTCCACGCCATAGGTTTGGAATGCAAATGGCTTGCCGGAGCGGAAGATGCCGCACTGGACCTCGTCGGCGATAAGCACGGCGCCCACTTCGTGTGCCAGGTCGCGCGCTGCCGCCATAAACTCCTCGGTCATGGGGTGCACGCCACTCTCACCCTGGATCGGCTCGAGCATCACGGCACAAATCTCGCTCCCCAGCTGCTTAAAGATCGCACGCAGCTCATCGACATCGTTGGGCGTGCAGGCCACAAAGCCACCCGGCAGCGGACGGAAACTATCCTGCAGCCAATCCTGCATGGTGGCGGCAATGGTCTCGAGCGTACGGCCGTGGAAGCCGCCGCGCATGCACACGATGGTGTTGCCACCGTTGCCGGCACGCTTGGCGTACAGGCGTGCGAGCTTCATCGAGCCCTCGTTGACCTCGGCGCCGGAATTGGCAAAGAACGTCTCCCACACCTGCTCGCCCGCAGCCGGGGCACCAAGAGCAGCTGCCGTGGTCTCATCGCCGGCGGCAATGGCATCGGCAAGCACGCGCGCACCATCTACGTCGTCGTTAGCAAGCTTGGACAGCAGCGCCGCGACCTGTCCACGCTGCTCGATGTAGAAGTAATTGGAGACATGCATGAGCTTTTTGGTCTGTGCCTCGAGCGCCGAGAGCACAGCCAGGTTGCCATGACCTAGGCTGCACACGCCGATGCCGGCAAGAAAGTCGAGGTACTCACGGCCATCGTCGCCGGTGAGCTTCATGCCGTGGCCCTCGACAAACTCGACCGGAGAGCGGCCAAAGGTATGCATAACGTAATGGGATTCAAGCGATTGCTGAGCTGCAAGTTACTTGGGATGCCTTTCGTTTAGCGCCGGACGGCGCGGGGCTATGGATGCAGGAATGGGGCGGCTGCGGGGCAGCTAGACCGTCTGAAGCTTCTCGACCTCGTCAAGGTTCTCGGTCAGACGCGCAGCAAACGTCGAAAGCGGATGCGGATGCGTATCGAACTCGTAAGCCGTCTCGGTGGTATGGATCACAGTTCAGACGCCGGCATCGGTAAGCAGATCCGGGAGCAGCGCATGCGGGGTAGTAGCGATAATAATGTGGGCACGAAATACGCCGCCGGTAAGCGCATCGACGGCCGCACGCAGCTTGGGAATCATGCCCTTATCGACCTCGCCGCCGTAGAGCATTTCGTTAACCTCGTCGAGCGTTAGGTTGGAGATAAGCGAGTCCTTGTCGCTAAAGTCCTTGTACAGGCCATCGACATCGGTCAAAAAGATTGCCTTATGCGCGTGGAGCGCCGCGGCAACGGCACCGGCGGCGGTGTCGGCGTTGATGTTGAAGAAACCGCCGTCCTCCCCCGCCGCGACGGTAGCGATGACGGGGATGTACTCGCTATCGAGTAAGCGCTCGATATAGTCGGTGTTAACGTGCGTCACTTTGCCCACGCGACCGAGCTCGGGGTCGAGCGGCTCGGCGATGAGCGTGCCGGCATCGCTGCCCGACACGCCTACGGCCAAATTGCCGTGGTGGTTGATGGCAGCGACCAGCTCCTGGTTAACCTTGCCGCCCAGCACCTCGCGCACGATATCCATGGTCGCCGGCGTAGTCACGCGCTGCCCGTTCTTAAATTCGACAGGGATGTCATAGTGGCTGAGTGCCTCGTTGATGGCCTTGCCGCCGCCATGCACGATGACGGGGCGCATGCCGATGATCTTGAGCAAAACAATGTCACTCATCACGTCGCGGCGCAGTTGCTCATCGACCATGGCAGCTCCGCCATACTTGATAACGACCGTCTTGCCGGTCAGGTTTTTAATCCACGGCAGTGCTTCGAACAGCAGCTGCGCGGTTGCTTCGTTGGATTCGCTCGAACGACAATCGCGTGCGAATTTCATAATCTGCCTCGTCTTTCGTATCGTTATCACGCCGTGCTTCGCTGTCCGCAATGCGGCAAGATGCGCAGCGCGCCTGGAATCTAGGAACGGTAGTCACCGTTGATGGAGATGTACTCGTGCGTGAGGTCGCAGGTCCACACGGTCGTTGCCGCATCGCCTGCGCCCAGGTCGGCCGAGATCACGATCTCGGGCGCCTCAAAACGTCGCAGAGCCTCGTCCTCGTCAAAGGGAACAGTCAGACCGTCGCGACAGACCGGCATGCCCATCATGTCGATGGAAACGTCTTCCTGATCAAACTTCACGCCGCACTTGCCAAGCGCCATGGCAACGCGGCCCCAGTTGCAGTCGTGACCAGCGATGCAGGTCTTGACGAGCGGCGAGTTGGCGACGGCACGAGCGGCGATATCGGCTTCCTCGTCGTTGGCGGCGCCGGTGACGTTAACCGTCACGAGCTTCGAAGCACCCTCGCCATCGGCCGCAATGTTGCGCGCCAGGCTCTCGCACACCTCGTGCACGGCAAAGGCCAACTCGTCAAAGGCATCAGTGCCCTCGACGATGGCCTCGGCACCTGCGGCAGTAGCGCCAGAAGCAAGCATGATACAGGTGTCGTTGGTCGAGGTATCGGAATCGACCGTCACTTTATTAAAGGTCTGTTTAACGATCGAGAGCAGTAGGGTGTGGAGCGCCGCCGGCTCGACGGGGGCATCGGTAGTAATGACCGCGATCATGGTGGCCATATTGGGCATGATCATGCCCGAGCCCTTGCACATGCCGCCCACCGTATAGGCGTTGCCCGCATGGCCCGCAGCTTCACTGCGGTAGCGAACGGCATACTCCTTGGAGTGCGTATCGGTCGTCATGATGGCACGGGCTGCATCGGCACCGCCATGGGCAGAAAGCGCCTCGTAGGCGGACGGAACGGCCGTCTCAAACGTGTCGATCGGCAGAATCTGTCCGATCACGCCCGTGGATGCAACTAGGATCTGCTGGGGTTCGCAGCCGATGACCTGCGAGGCGATGTTGCACGTCTCACGCGCGCAGGCAAGGCCGGTCTCGCCCGTGGCGGCATTCGCGTTGCCGGAGTTGATTGAAACACCGGCGATAATGCCATGGCCCTTGTCCGCACCGCCCAGGTTGGCACGACTCACCTGCACGGGCGCCGCGCAAAAGCGGTTGGTCGTAAACACGCCGGCGCCGGGACAGGGCTTATCGGGCACGACGAGCGCATAGTCCAAGCGCTCGGGATTCTTCCGGAATCCCGCATGGATGCCTGCGGCCTTAAATCAGGCAGCCGCCGTATCTCCACCCTCGACGGCGCGAATCTTGATATCAATCAGGTCGGTATTCATCGTCCCTACGACTCCTTATATCAAACAAAAAAGCGGGCATCGGCTGGCACGCCATACCGGTCGCAACTACTAGACCAGCTTAAAAGTGGCGCCCAACTCGATACCCGACTACCAAATCGTTAACAATCGAATGTGCTACACCGGGCACGCCACTGTGGGCAAGCCTCGTCGCTCGTCAAAACCAAAGACGATGTTGGCGCACTGGACCGCCTGACCCGCAGCGCCCTTGCACAAATTGTCGATAGCGCCCGTCGCCACCAGCACGCCCGCACGCTTGTTGAGCGCAAGGCCGATCTGGGCAGCGTTGGTGCCGACGACCGAAGCCGTCTTGGGCTGCTGGCCGGCATCGAGCACGCGCACAAAGGTGCGGCCGGCGTAAAACTTCTTGTAATGGTCGACGACATCCTCAAGAGCCAGCGTGTCGAGAGCCTGCGGCGCGAGCGGCAGCGTCACCGTAGAGAGCAGACCGCGCTTGAGCGGTGCCAGGTGCGGAGTAAAGACGACGCGATCGGTAAGACCCAGAATTTGCTCGATTTCGGGCGTATGGCGATGCTTGCCCACGCCATAGGCCTCCAGGTTCTCGTCCGCGCTACAAAAATGGGTGCGGGCGTTGCAGGACTTACCGGCACCCGTCACGCCGCTAATGGCATCGACGATTACGGGGCCGTTCTCGGCCACCCACCCCGCACGCACGGCAGGAGCGGCAGCAAGGCTCGTTGCGGTGGGATAGCAGCCGGCGCAGGCGACCAACACGGGCCTGCCAGCGGCATGGCTGGAAGCAGCGGTCTCTAAGTCCTGGCACAACAGCTCGGGCAGGCCGAAAGCGCGGGTCTTGAGCAACTCGGGGCTCGTGTGCTCGGCGGCATACCATGCCTCAAACACGGCTGGATCGCTCAGACGGTAATCGGCCGAAAGATCAAAGCAGGAGACGCCCGATGCAAGCAGCGCGGGCACCTGCGCCATGGCAGCCGTGTGCGGCACGGCAAGAAAAACCGCATCGCAGCTCTTAAGCTCGGGCGCGTCATGCGTGGTGAAAACCAGGTCGCTCACGCCAGCAAAGCTCGGATACACCGCGGACAGCGGCTGGCCGGCATCGGCGTTGGACGTAATGGCAACAAGTTCAAACTCGGGATGGCCGAGCACGAGGCGAATGAGCTCGGCTCCGGCATATCCAGCCGCGCCGACGATTCCAACCTTCAAAGACATATCAGACTCCTTGTCTGCGATTTATGCACCGATGCGCATTTCGCAGCGGTCGTTATGAAATGAGTTGAAACTTTAGCACCAAAAGATGCATTTATACGCAAATCTTTTGCATATTCATGCATTGAAACATTCCCGACACATTCGCTTGAAGGAATTGACAAATAGAGCGGGCCCCGTATTGACCGGCACTCCTTACGGTGCCGGGCAACACGGGGCCCGCCCATGCGAAAACTAAATTGTTAGGATGAGCCAGCTGGCTAGAGCTCGACCGGCACCCATTCGTCGTGATTGCAGATAAATGCCTCGGGATCCTCGACGCTAAAGAAGACGAGCGCGGGGTCGTTAGGCCCCTCATAGTGCTCGCTCAAGCGCTCAAGATGTTTCCATCCGGCCTCGCGCATTTCACTCGAAGCCCGGTCTTCCAGCCCCGCACGCCCGCGCAGAATCAACCAACCATGGCCCGGCCACCAACTCGTGGCCTCAAAGCGCTGGTTTTGCAGCAGCTCCTGCCACACATCTTTGGTGCGCGCCGTTACAAACCACAGATTGACGTCCTTAATCAGCGCAACCGAGAACGGACGCAAATGAGACTGCCCGTAAAAGAACGTCGCCAGCTACACAGAAAAAAAAGACGTCAGATACTCCAGCTCCGTATTCAATCCGTCCACGTTTCCTCCTGTCGCCCGACCAGTCTTTTTGGAATGGGTAGTCAATTTGGGAAATTAGAGCTCGAGGCGCTCTTCGCTGCCGTCGATATCGCAGAACCGCGCGGCGATGTTGCGGACCGAGAAGAGCGCAAGGCGGCCGTCGTTGGCACTATCGTGTTGCTCGCCAATACCCACCATGTGTTTAAAGCCCGCCTGGCGTACCTTGTCGCTCACGACTACATCATCCTCGAGCGTGGCCTCACCAGTTAACACGATCCAACACTCCCCCGGCTTCCAGCCCGATACCTCAAACTTGGGATTCGTGCTCAACTCCGCCCACACGTCCTTGTCGCGCGACGTGCAAAACCACAGTTTGTCGTCATCGACCATGGCAAACGAAAACGGCCTCACGCGGGGCTGGTGCCCGTCGCTCGCATCGGTCGTGGCAAGATACCACGCCGGAATGCGTCTGAGATACGAGCAGACGCGCTCGAGCTGAGCCGTGCGATCGATGTCGGTCATAGTGACCCCTTTCTTGCGCTCGAATCGAGCTTAGACGAGTTGAAGATTGATAACGACAACGCATGTCACCAGCAGCGCCATCGCCACCGCGGCCAGTGCATCCCCGCGGCCAAACGTAAGCGCATGCAGACGCGTGCGTCCCTGTTCGCCGTGATAGCAGCGCGCATCCATGGCGGCCGAAAGCGTCTCGGCATGACGGAACACGCCGGTGAACAGCGGAATCGCCACACTGCCGAGCATGCGCACACCGCCGAGCGGACCACCCGTCACGCGCGCGCCGCGGCTTGCCTGCGCATCGGCCGTCTGTTTCATCTCGGTTGCAAATTGCGGCATAAACCGCAGCGCGATACCCATAATCATGCCGAGCTCGTGCGCCGGAAGCCCCACGCGTGCAAATGGTGCGAGCAAGCGCTCAAAACCCGCGGTGAGGTCGAGCGTCGGCGTGGTGAGTGTAATGGCGCTCATGCCGGCCATCATCAGGGTCAGACGGCACGCCATAAACGCCGCAGAACGCAGCGAGCCCTCGCTCACCTGCAAAAAGCCAAGCTGCCACAGGGTGCGACCACTCTGGTCGGAAAACAGGTTGAGTACTGCGACCACCACGACAATCGCCAGCAGTGGTGCCATCGATGATAGGACCCGGCGCAACGGCACCCGGGCTGCGACATAGACCAGCACGACAAACATTGCGACCGGAACCAACCCGCGGAAGCTTCCGACGGTGAGCACGGTGATCAGAAATGCGAAACCTAGGAGCAGCTTAGTGCGCGGATCCAGGCGATGCACCGCGCTATCCCCGGGATAGTAGCTGCCAAATGAGAACGCCTCCATTAGCAGCCCTCCTCTCGCGTGGCTATCTTGGAACCGGCCTGACACGGAACCCTCAAAGGCCCGTCCGCGCAGCCCAGCAGCAAGCCGGCCAGCTCGTCGGCCAGCGTCCCAACCGTATAGAGCTTGTCGCAGCGGAGCGGCACCCCGGCTTGCGCGCGCGCCAGCGCCCTGCGTTGGGCGGCAGGAACGCCCAGTCCGATCGACTTAAGCGCGTTCGCGTGCGCAAAAACCTGCGAGGGCGTTCCCTCGGCAAACACCGCGCCCTCGTTCATCACAACGATACGGTCGCAACAATTTGCCAGGTCATCCATGCTGTGCGAAACCATGACAACGGTCAGGCCCTCGTCATGAAGACGACCAATGAGCTCCAGGAAATCCCTGCGGGCCGCCGGATCGAGACCTGCCATGGGTTCATCGAGCACCAGCACCTCGGGCTCCATGGCGAGCACGCCGGCAAACGCCACGCGGCGCTGCTGGCCGCCCGAGAGCTCAAAGGGGCTCTTGTCGCCTATCGCGGCAAGATCGAGGCCCACGCGTGCGAGCGATGATGCGACACGGCGCGCGACCTCGTCTTGCGACAGGCCAAGGTTGCGTGGGCCAAACGCCACGTCCTGCGCCACGGTCTCGGCAAACAGCTGGCGCTCGGGATACTGAAACACCACGCCGACCTTGGCCTTAACCGCGGCGGCGTCTTTCTTACTTGATAGGTCGAGCCCCAGCGCGCAAACGCTTCCCTCCTGTGGACGAATCAACCCGTTGAGATGCTGAACCAGCGTCGATTTACCCGAGCCGGTATGGCCCGCCAGTCCCAGAAACTCGCCGCGGCGCACCGTCAGCGAAACATCGCGCAGGGCCCAGGGGCTGTTTGGATCGTTGCCCCAAAGGGCCTGTTTGCTCGATGTGTCCGCAGTGGTCGAGTGCTTGCGCCAACGACGGCGCTCGCGGGCGCTCAGCGAGTAACTATGCGAGAGGTGCGAAATCTCGATGACGGGCTCCGACGTGTTGTCCTCGTTGTCTGCCGGAACAGTGCCGTCGGCGATTTCCAACTGGGATGCGGAAGGCTGCGCTGCGACGTCCGCCCCGCTCCGCTCGGCATAAACCTGTGCAATCTCGGCGACCATATCCGCCTCGCGCACCTGCGCGCAAACGGGCACGCCCTTCGCACGAAGCGACCTGCCCAGACAGCACGCCGCCGGCATATCCAGGTTGAGCTGCGCTAGTTCGTCTGCCCGCGTCAAGATTTCCTCGGGCGTACCGAGCATGGCAACGCGCCCCGCCCGAAACACCGCGACACGATCGGCCTCGGCGGCCTCTTCCATAAAGTGTGTAATCATCACGATGGTCATGCCGCGATCGTGCAACGCGCGGCAAGCCTTCATGAGGCCCTTGCGTCCACGCGGATCGAGCATCGAGGAAGCCTCGTCCAAAATGAGCACGCGCGGTTCCATGGCGAGCACGCCGGCAAGCGCCACGCGCTGCTTTTGGCCGCCCGAAAGCGCGTGGGTCTCGTGGCGCTCAAAGCCCACCAGGCCCACGCCCTTCAGCGCCTCGCGTACGCGCTGCGCAATTTGTGCCGATGGCACGCCAAGGTTTTCAGGACCAAACGCAACATCATCTTCGACAAGCGTTGCCACCAGCTGATCATCGGGATTCTGGAATACCATGCCCGCGGTCGAACGAATGTCGTAGACCAGCTCGGGGTCGGACGCATCCATGCCGTTGATACGTACCGTGCCCGCATCTGACTGCAACAGTGCATTCAGATGCTTGGCAAACGTCGACTTGCCCGACCCATTGCCGCCAAGGATGCAGAAAAACTCACCGTCCTCGATGTTAAGATCGACGCCGTCGAGTGCCGGTACGGCACCGTCATAGCTAAAGGAAACGCCCCGACACTCAATCATGCGCGGCCTTTGACCTGGTCCTTTTTAGGCGTGATGAGGTTGGAGACCGCCTTGTACACTGCAAGTGTCAGCACCGAGTTAAGCACGGTCTTGATAAGGTTGAACGGCAGCACGGCAGGAATCATGAGCGGGGCGATCACATCGACCGAGCCATACCAGAACCATACGCCAATGGTAAGGTTTGCGACCATAGACAACGCCGTAGCGGCAATAACGCCGAGCACCAGGCCAATCACAGCACCCTTATAGGTATGCATCTTCTGGTAGACGATAGCCGCGGGCAGAATGTAGCCCAGCGTGGCAACCAGGTTCATAAGCGCGCCGACCCAGTCACCCGTGGTGAGCGCATGGATAACGATCGCCATGGCGGCAACAGCAGTGCCGGCGCCAGGACCATACGCAAAACCGCACACCATCGCCGGCACCAGCGACGGGTCATACGTCAAAAACGGCGCCGAGGGAAGGATGGGCAGCTGCACATACATAAACAGTGCTCCCAAGGCGCACATCAATGCCATGGTAACGAGCTGTTTGGTGCTCCACCTATTCGTGTTCTCAAAATGGATATGCTGCGACTGTTCAGACATTAAGATCACCTGCCTCTTTCATCCGGACTCTAACCGTTGGTACTGGGATCTCACCAGTTCAGCCGGCATGCGAACCAACGCACACACGGGTCGCGGACTCATCGGCTCGGTCGCAGGCACTTTACCTGCGCCACGGCGCCCCTTTGACACCGCCCGATTTACCGCCAGTGGGGAATTTCACCCCGCCCTGAAGATATTTTTATTATACTTATATTATAAATATATTATTAATTTAATTCAATATATAAATTG
>USMA01000020.1 GCA_900555765.1 uncultured Collinsella sp. | reverse complement strand
AGTCATACATGGTCATAAGCACACCATAGGTGTCTAAGCCCTTGTTCAGCCGTGATTTGACCATCTTCATTGACTCAAGCAGCTTCGTAACGCCCTCGAGTGCGTAATATTCGCACTGGATCGGAATCAAAACGCTGTCTGCTGCGGTCAAAGCGTTGATAGTAAGCAGGCCGAGCGAAGGAGGACAGTCAATGAAAATAAAGTCAAACTCGTCCTGAATCGGCTCAAGCAAATCTTTGAGGCGGGTTTCACGAGCAATTGCGCTTACGAGCTCAATTTCCGCGCCTGCAAGTTGAATTGTAGCCGGAATAACGAATACCTTTTTACAATTTGTATCAAGAACAAGCGATTCTGCCGGCACATCATTCAACAATGCATCATAGATGCATTGATCAAGGTCTTCTTTTTCAATTCCGAATCCACTGGTGCTGTTTCCCTGCGGATCAAAATCGACAATCAATGTCTTACGACCCTGCTCACCTAGTGCTGCTGCAAGGTTTACAGCCGTCGTTGACTTACCGACGCCGCCTTTTTGATTGATGATTGCAATGATACGCGTGTCTTTTGCGCTCTTAGAACGCTTAACGTCGCGAAATCCCACGGTCCCTCCTGGTGTGTATTAAAGCTGTCAAACGGAGGATGTTTCACGTGAAACATTCCGAATCGATATCAACCGCCATGTTTCACGTGAAACACTGAAAGTTGTTAGTATCCATTATGTTTCACGTGAAACATCTAGGCAAGCGGATTCTTCTTTGCCACGCCATTTGCACGAGGCAACGAGACGGATGCTGGATGACTCTTCTTAAGAACAATGAACTCCCTGTGTCCCAAGCCTTCAGGCAAATCAATTGCGTCATTCAGAAGCAAAGTGAAGCCGCAAATCTTAGCTGCTGACATGCCGGAAGCAAGCTCCTCATCCAAAGGATTGCCCTTGGTTATAACAAATAGCCCTCCATCCTTCAGATACGGAGCCGCATACTCAACAAGAATCGGTAGAGGGGCCAGTGCGCGGGCGGTTACAACAGAGAACTGCTTCTTATGGCTTCGAGCATATTCTTCAAGACGATCATGAACCGCATGGGCATGTTTCAATCCAAGAGCATGGACAAAGGAATTAACCGCATCAACCTTCTTGCCAACAGAGTCAATATAAGTAGCTTTACGATGCGTGGTTATGGTTAATGGAATACCAGGGAAGCCCGCACCTGTTCCCATATCGAGCAAAGCTCCCTCAGGAGCCTTGTTGATATAGGGGAGCAAAACAAGTGAGTCGAGGATATGAAGTACTGCAGCATCTTCTACGTTAAGAATACGGGTGAGATTGGTTGTCTTATTTGTTTCTAGAACCAAATCCAGATGCTGAATACATTTCCTCAGCTCAACATCAGTTACGCTCAAGGAATACTCTTTGCAATAGGAAGTTAGACGACTCAACATCTCGTCAGCCTGCTGATCAGTAAGTACTAACAACGAAAGCTCCTTTCTGACAAAAATCAGTGTATCGAGAACTTTTGACAAAAAAAGGGGACGTGGAAACCACGTCCCCTTAGCATAAGCTCGAGAAGATTATCGAGCAACAATCACCACATGGCGATCAGGGTCAGAACCCTCAGAATGAGTATCGACGGCATCATTGCCACGAAGTGCAATGTGAACCAGTCGACGCTCGTAGGCATTCATGGGCGGAAGCGAAACACTCTTATGAGTGCGGATGGCACGCTCGGCAGCAGACTGAGCCATGGAAGCAACCTTGTCCTGACGGCGGCTCTTGTATCCCTCTACGTCCACTACAACCGGATACCTAAAGCCAAGTTTGCGGCTCACCAGCAAAGAGAACATAACCTGAAGGGCATCAAGGGTGCGACCATGACGGCCAATGAGAACAGCAAGGTCGGGAGCCGTTACATCCAAAATCAGCTCACCCTCGTCGCCCTCATACTCATCGATAGGAGAGTTGGCGGCATCGAAGTGCGAAAGGATGGAACGCAGGATGGAAATCGCAACATCGGCAATGGTGTCGAGCTCCTCATCGGTCAGCTCTTCACCAGCCTTGTAGCGCTGTGCAATCTCGGGATAATCGCCCGCGACCTGCGGGGCAACCTCCTCAAGCATATCCTCGATGATCTCTTCAGACATAACGTACTCCAAAAGTTAGGTACCTAAATAAGATTGATATCCCACTACTTCTTCTTGTGCGGGCGCGGCTTCTTCTCGCGACGAGTGACCTCAACCTGCAGCGGAGCGTTCTTAAGACGCTCCTCCTCATCGGCCTTCGCCTTGTCGATGACCTTCTGCGTCACAAAAATCTGCTGGATAACCTGCCAAGCAGACGAGACGTCGTAGTACAGCAGAACACCAACGGGAAGGCTCCAGCCCATCCAAAGCATCATGACCGTCATGACAACGGCCATCATACGCATGCTCTGAGCCTGCTGGCCGGTCTGGTTGCGCGACATATAGAGCTGCGGAATCAGGGTCAGGACGGCAAACAGGATCAGGCAAACCAGCGCAGGCAGTGCAACCATAAAGCCATCGGCAAAGGAAGCGCTCGGCGTGGTGGTCAGGTCGGGCAGGATGTTGAAGAACGAGAACGTGCCGTCGTTAAAGTACTGCGGCAGGTTGCGCAGCAATGTAAACAGGGCGAACAGGATAGGCATCTGAATCAGCAGCGGCAGACAGCCAGCCATGGGGTTGAACTTGTTCTCGCTGTAGAACTTCTGCATCTCCTCGGCCTGACGCTGGGGATCGTCGGCATAGCGCTCCTGGATCTCGAGCATCTTGGGCTGCAGCACCTGCATGCGAGCCGTCGACTTGGTCGACTTGAGCATAAGCGGCGTCAGCAGCAGACGGATGATGACCACCAGAATGATGATGGACAGGCCCCAGTCGACCGCAAAGGTCTGGATGAGCTTGAGCAGCTCGAAAAGGATGTTAACGATCCAATCCCACATGTAAGTTTTCCTCCGATAGCGAGTGCCCGCTAGGGCACAGGGTCATAACCGCCGACGTGCAGGGGATTGCAGCGAGCGATGCGCCTCACGGCAAGCCAGCAGCCTCTCAAAACACCGTGCTTCTCAATCGCCTGGATGGCGTATTGCGAGCACGTTGGGTAATAAATGCAGGCGTCAGGCAATAAGGGCGAAATAACCTGTTGATATATGCGAATAGGAGCGATGGCAACACGTCGCAAAACGTGATTGCTCATCGCTCCTCCCCGGCAACGCCGGCGCGCTTCATAAGCGAACGCAACGCCTTGTCCATCTCCTGCGGCGAGGAAACCCTCGTCTTGGGAGTTGCAAACAAGATGATGTCATAACCCGCAACGGGAAATCCGCAGCTGCGGGCGGCCTCGCGCATCACACGCTTAGATCGGTTGCGCACGACGGCACAACCGAGTCGCTTAGCACCAACGAAGGCGACCCTTCCGGAGTCGCCTTCGCCAACCGATTCACATATGGTCATTCGAATCAGAGGGTGATTGAAACGACGCCCCTGACTGAACACATGCTCGAAATCTTGCCGAGACTTAATAGTCTTCATGCGAGATGTGTGTATCGCTGCTAGACAGTGAGACGCTTGCGGCCCTTGGCGCGACGACGGGCGAGCACGGCACGACCACCCTTAGTGGCCATACGGGCACGGAAGCCATGGGTCTTGGCACGCTTACGCTTATTAGGCTGATACGTACGCTTCATCTTAAGTTCCTCCTGCTGCATTTCGAGTGTCCGCGGGGACGCGGACGCAGATATAGACACGTGAGCTTGAAGATTGTAGGGAAATCAATGTTCAAATGTCAAGAAATCAAAGGTAAAAGGTTGCGCAGTTCACACGGTTCCCCCATAAGCCAAGCTCGATTTAGCGGTGCATGACAACTTTTCACGATATTTCATCGAGTTTTCAACAGGTCATGTTGGCAATGTTGAGAACTTTTCGCCCGTTTCCCAAAGTTTTCAACAGGTTTTGAAAAGTTGTCGAAAGATGAGAAACATTGCGCGGTGAGCTACTATTTGTTCGAAACCTTTTGGAAGATTGCGAGCGGCATGTCTGATGACTTTTACACCATGGTCGATTCTGGAGACCCGGCACCCGACAACGAGCACATCACCGGCGTGCGCGAAGAGCGTGCGGAAGGCGAGCAGACGACCACGCAGGCGCCAAAAGCCATGTACGCCGCGCGTATCGCCGTCTATGACGACATGCTGTCGACACCGCGTGTGATCGTCATTGATCCGCAAGATGTCCGCACGTATTTGGAAGAGACTACCAACACCGTCTACCAGTGCATGAAAGAACAAGGTGGCCATATCTCGCTCATGGTCATCCGCGAGATTGTCGAAAACTTTATCCACGCGCACTTTGCCGAGCCCATCATCTCGATTCTGGACGGCGGAGACACCATCCGCTTTGCCGATCAAGGACCCGGCATCGACGACAAGGAACGCGCTTTCGACTTTGGCGTTACCAGCGCAAACAGCAAGATGAAGCGCTATATCCGTGGAACCGGAGCAGGGTTTCCCATGGTGCAAGAGTATTTGGAAAACGCCGGCGGTGCCGTATCCATCGAGGACAACATGGGCAACGGCACCGTGGTTACGGTAAGCCTGGACCCTAAACGCGTGCAGGAAATCGAGCGCGCCGGCGGACGCGGTGCTGCCGTGCGGCCCGAGACGGAGCAGCCCACATATCCCCTGCCGGGAGCTTTTGCGCAGCAGCCCATGGCAACGCAGCAGATGCAGCCCCCCGTGGGGCAGATGCAGCATCCCGGAATGCTTCCTACACAAGAGCCCCAGGCGACATCGATGTCGATGCCGCCAAACATGCCAGAGACCGTGCCGCTGGCGGATCAGGATGCAGCAGCAATGCAGCAGGCGACGGGAGCACCGGGTGGCCAGCAAATGGGCTATCAACCGTACCAACAGGGATATCCATATCAGCAGATGCCGCCACTGGGGTATGGCCAGCAGTTCCCGCAGCAGTACCAGCAGGGATATCAGCAGCCGTACCAGCAGATGCCGCAGCAGCAGTACAGCCCTTGGGCCCAGCAGATGCCTCCGCAGCCTTACCAACAGTGGCCTCAAAGTTTTCAACAGCAAATGACACCGATGCAGAGTTCTCAACAACCAGCAGCTCAAATGATGTATCCTAATGCAGCAAATCAGTATGCGCAGCCACAACCGGACGTGTTCGTAAGCGACCGCGGCAACGCCGCGCTGGGCTATCTGGCGCAAAATCAAGCGTGCGGTGCAACCGATCTGGCGAGGGCGTTTGGAAACTCGGCCCCCACTTGGTCACGCACGCTCAATGACTTGGCGCAGGCCGGCTTGGTCATCAAGCATGGCCAGAAATACCATCTGACCGAACTCGGCGCCGCTCGCGTGCGAGCTCAGAGCTAAAGAACGGGAGAGACAGTGGACGAGGAAGCAAGCATCATCCTGGGGGATGCCATCGCCTTTTGCCAGCGCGACGGCCAAGATGCACGCCTCATCAACATGCTGGGGCAATCGCGCGCCATAAGCCTGACCGAAGATACGCTCACGATCGAGGCCCCCTCGCGCTTTGCCATCGCGCAGCTCAAAAAGCATCAGCCGACTATTGAGGCCTATCTGGAAGAAATCGCCTTTGCACCGATTGCACTCGACATCGTGGCACCGCAAGGCGCCGCGACGGAATCCGCTGCCGCGACGGCGCCCGCCACGGCTCCCGCTGCTTCCCCGGCGGCGCCGGCCTCCGCAGGCGACGTGCCGACAATCGAGCACCAGCGCAGCGATGTTTCCCGTGAAACCATGGCACCGTTGCCGGCCGCGGCGGCGACGTCAACGAACGCACCCGTCACGCACATGCCCATCGCTCACGACGCAGCGGCGGGCGCGGATTCGGGCATTGCAATCAAGAACACGCTCTCGGCCGATGATTTTCGTCGCATGATGAACCAGATGAAGGGCGGAGCGCCGACTAAATCCACGCAAGCTGCGACCCCCGCCTCATCCATGCCAGCACCGACCGTGCCGGCCGAGCAGAATATGAATGGAGCCCCGCTCGCCGCGAACTCAAAATTTACCTTTGAGAACTTTGTCTACGGCCCCGAGAACAGCCATGCCTATCGCTCGGCACTCAAGTTTGCCGCCCTCGCGGACGAGCGCGGCACGTGCACATCACTGTTCATCTACGGCAAATCGGGCCTGGGCAAGACGCACCTGCTGCTTGCCATCAAAAACGAGCTCGCCGAGAAGTCGCCCGAGATCAAGGTCAAGTATGCCAACTCCCAGGCATATCTGGACGACCTGATGACCGAGTTCGACCGCCAAAAGAAGAGCAACGCCCCCATCATGCAGGCGTACCACGGTGTGGACGTGCTCATCATCGATGACATCCAAAACATCATCGGCAAGCGCGCGAGCGTGGACTACTTTTTCCAGCTCATGGACGAGTTCATCCGCAACAACAAGAAGGTCGTCATCGCGGCAGACCGCGCCCCCAAGGACCTGAGCATGGACGAACGCCTGACCAGCCGCTTTAACGCCGGTATGCTCTGCCTGGTCGCAGAGCCCAGCTACGAGATGAAATACAAGATCTTGCAGCGCTATTACGAGAACACCATCGTCGCCGCTCCCGAGGCAGGCGACGACTCGCTGCTGGCGGCCTATGGGGGCGACGGCGGGCACCTGACCGACGAGCACTTTAAACACATGGCCGAGGTCTCGGGCACCAACATCCGCGAACTCGAGAGCTTCTGCGAGCGCTGTGCCGGCGAGGCGGGGGACCGCGAGCGCGAGGGCGGGGAGCTCACCTTTGACGATATCGACGCCATCGCCAGCCAGTACTTCGACACATCGGCCAAAAAGATCAACGTCCAGACGGTTCAGTCCGTCATCGAAGAGCAGTACGGCGTGACGCACGAGGAGCTCATCGGCCCGCGTCGCAACGCCAATATCGCCAAAGCACGCCATATCGCTATCTACCTGGCCATCGAGATGTGCGAGATGACGACCACGGCGGTGGGCGCCGAATTTGGCAACCGCAACCACTCGACCGTCAGCACGAGCTACAAAAAGGTCCAGAAGATGATCCAGGAAGACCGCACCGTCACCGAAGACCTCAAGTCGCTGCGCGATAAAATTACACTGCGCTCGTAGGGAAATAGAGACACCTGTTGAAAACTTGTCGAAACCACGGGCATAAGGTGTCTAAAACCCAACCCGCGGTGATGAAAAGTTTTGCGCAGGTTTTGAACGTGGAAAACCACCCCTGTTGCACACAGGTTGCTGTCGATTCTCTTTCTGGGTCTGACCTGCGTCTTTGGGAGTAATCAACAGTTTCGTCAGTGCTATTACTATTATTAAGATATTTATATCTATAGAAAGGTATTAAAAGATGAAGTTCACCGTCAGCCAGAGCTCGCTTACACAAGCCATCGGCGTCGTAATGAAGGGTGTCGCTTCGGCATCCACCCTTCCCATCCTGTCGGGCGTGCTCGTCAAGGCGCAAAACGGCATCTTGGAATTCCAGACCTCTAACTACACCATCTCGATCCGTCACCGCATCGCGGCGCATGTCGAAGAAGAGGGCGAGATGGTTATCCCCTGTAAGATGCTCTCCAATATCACCAAGACCCTCCCCGATGCCCCGGTCACCTTTGAGCTGTCCGAGCGCCAGGTGCTGATTAGTTGCGAGAAGAGCTCTTTTAGGCTGAACACGCTCGATGCCAATGACTTCCCCGAGTTTCCGGCCTATGCCATCGAGAGCGCCGTGGAACTGCCGACCGATATCTTGTCCGAGATGGTCGGCCGCGTGTGGCGCGTCACCTCGACCGACAAGGCCCGCCCCATCCTGGGCGGCGTGCACATGAAGGTCGAGAACAATACCGTGCGCCTGGTGGCGACCGATTCCTTCCGCTTGGCCGTGTGCGATACGCAGGTCGAGACCTCGACCCTCGAGGGCTCCTTTGAGCTCAACGTTCCGGCTGACGCCTTTAACGACGCGCTGAACATCATGGCCAGCCAGGCGACCATCATGATCGGGGCTACCGACACCCAGGTCGTCTTCGAGGCCGGCAACACCACCTACGTGTCGCGTCGAATCGAGGGCGTGTACCCCAACTACAAGCAGCTCATCCCCGATTCGTGCATGACGAGCGTCAAGATCGACGTCGCCGCCTTTAACGCCGCCCTCAAACGCGTGGCCGTTATCGCGAGCGCCAACCCCGCCGTCAAGTTCGAGATCGATGCCGAGAACGGGCAGATGGGCCTGTCCTCCATTTCCAATGACCAGGACCTTGCACAGGAGACGATCGATGTCGAGGCCGAGGGCGAGACGGGTACCATCGCCTTCAACTACCACTACATCTTCGGCTGCCTCAATGCCCTGTCCAAGGAGAAGGAGCTCACGCTGGAGCTCAAGAGCTACTCGCAGGCGGGCATCTTCAAGTCCTACGACAAGATCAACTACCTGTACCTGGTCATGCCGGTCCGCATCTAACAGCCACCCTATGACCATATTCGCCCGCGATCTTTCCGTCGCGCACTACCGCAGTTTCGATAGCTATCGCCTTGCCCTGGACGAGGGCGTGACGATACTTGCGGGACCCAACGCGGCGGGAAAGACCAATCTCATAGAGGCGCTGCAGCTGCTGACGAGCGGCGCCTCGTTTAGGCATCCGACCGCAGCCGAGCTCGTCCATGACGGCGTGGGCTCGTGCAGGGTCGAGCTGAGGCTCGAGGGCGACGGCCGCGTGCTTGATATGGGATTGAGCGTGGAGGACGGTAAGCGCTCGTTTAGCCGCAACGGCAAGAGGTGCTCTGCCGCCGGTGTGCGCGGGGCTCTGCCGAGCGTACTGTTTTGCCCCGACCATCTGGACATGGTTAAGAGAGGCGCCGGTGTGCGCCGCGCCGCCCTCGATGACTTTGGCATGCAACTGAGCGCACGCTATGCCGATCTTGCGAGCACCTATGGGCGCTGCGTGACCCAGCGTAACGCCTTGCTCAAGGAGACCTGGTGCTGCCGCGAGATGCTCGGCGCGTGGAATGATTCGATTGCCCGCGCGGGCTCGGCTCTGCTCGTGCACCGGTTGGCCCTGCTCGACCGGCTGGCGGGCCATGTGCACACTGCCTACGGGCAAGTGGCATCCGGTGAGGCTGCCAACGTGACCTATACGTCCACGCTGGGGGATTTGCCCCAGGTCGAGGATCGCGAAGAGCTGAAGGGCTGGGCGTACGAGCGCATGCTGGCTGTCCTTGATGAGCACGCCGACGAGGAAATTCGCCGCGGCGTGACGTTGGTGGGACCGCATCGCGATGAGATTGAGTTCACCGTGGCGGGTCGATCCGCCCGTTCATTTGCCAGCCAAGGTCAGCAGCGGACGTTGGTGCTGGCCTGGAAGGTGGCGGAGGTGGCCGTGGCTCGCGATGTCCTGGGCACCGCCCCACTGCTGCTTTTGGACGACGTGATGAGCGAGCTCGACGGCGAGCGTCGCGGCGCTTTTCTGCGGCTGATCGGCGATGATATCCAGACGGTCATAACCACGACCAACCTGGGGTATTTTACCGATGACCTGCTTGATCGAGCCAAGGTGGTGAGCATGGGTGAGACATGCTAATTACGAGCGCGAGAGCGAGACAGTCGCCTTCAGTGGGTTTTTGAACGCAGAGCGCCAGCGCATCCTGGCAGCCGCGACACCTGAGCGCCGCGCGCAGATGGAGGCTGCCGAGGAGTCGCGCGCGGTCTATCGCGCGTGGAACGCGGTGTGCTCGGGCACGCGCGAGGGGCGGCATGTGACGGGCCTGCGCTACCTGCCCGAGTCCAATGAGCTGCTGGTATATCTCGATTCGCCCTCGTGGACGCAGGAAATGACGCTGTTGCGCGAGATCATCCGCGCGCGCATGGAGCGCGCCGGTGCGCATGTGGACGGCCTGGTGTTCAAAACCACCGCGCCCGGTCACACGCCGCCCGCCGCCAAGGAGCGCCTGCGCCCGGCGACGACCGAGCGCCCGCCGGCCCCGCACGCCGACCTAAGTGAGGCCGAGCGCACCGAGATTGCGCGCCGGGTGGCGCCCATCGAAGACCAAAAACTGCGCGAGGCCCTCGAGAATGCCATGAGAGCCAGTGCCGAGTGGGCCAAGGGCGTGCAAAGCAAAAAAGAGCCTTAAATCGCATCTGGTGGCCTTGTAGAGCCAAATACCCTCGTTCCCGAGGGTATTTTTTTACGATAAACTAGTAAGGCTGTACACATTTTCTTGACTGAAGGAGGACGTGTGGCAAACGAAAACGATTACGATGGCGGCGAGATTAAGATTCTCGAAGGTCTCGAGGCCGTTCGTAAGCGCCCGGGCATGTATATCGGCTCGACGAGCGCCAGCGGTCTGCATCACCTGGTGTGGGAGATCGTTGACAACTCCGTCGACGAGGCCATGGCCGGTTTCTGCACCGAGATCCAGGTGACGGTCCACGCCGACAACTCCATCACGGTCGTCGACAACGGGCGCGGCATCCCCGTCGACGAGCACCCTGTTAAAAAGATCCCGACGCTCGAGGTCGTCATGACGATCCTGCACGCCGGCGGTAAGTTCGATAACTCGGCCTATAAGGTCTCGGGCGGTCTGCACGGCGTGGGCATCTCCGTCGTCAACGCACTGTCCAAGCGCGTGGTCGTTCAGGTCCGTCGCGATGGCAACACCTACGAGATGGAGTTCTCGCGCGGCAAGACCGTCAAGAAGATGGAGGTCGTGGGCACCTCGGATTCGACGGGCACCACCGTCACCTTCTGGCCCGACGACGAGATCTTCGAGACCTGCATCTACGATTTCGATACGCTGCACAACCGTCTGCAGGAGACGGCGTTCCTCAATAAGAACCTCAAAATCGTGCTGACCGACGAGCGCGAGGCGACTCCCCACGTGGAGGAGTTTTGCTACGAGGGCGGCATCACCGACTTCGTCAAGTTCCTCAACGAGGGTAAGGACGTCCCCGAGGCCTTTAAGGA
>USMA01000019.1 GCA_900555765.1 uncultured Collinsella sp. | reverse complement strand
CTTGTGCTCGTCGATGCGCGCGAGTCCGTGGCGCGGCATCTCGCAGGTGCCGGCCGCAGACGTTGCCGTGTTGTTGCGCAGCGAGCCCACAATGGGGAACAAGATGGGCGCGTGCTTGCCCCAAAAGGCGGGGTCGCCCTGCCACAGATACTCGTTGCCGTTGAGGGCAAGGCTCGTGAGCTGGGCGCCCATGGAATCGATGGCCGCGGTGAGGCCGCCGCGCTTGATGGTAGTGACGGTAGACATGCTACTTCCTCCTATAGTATACAATAGTGTCGAGGGCTATTGTCCCACTCTTGGCGGCGGGGTTGAGCGACAGGCGCAGTTATTGAGCAATAGCGTAAAGGTCAAACCCGCCCTGCGGAGTGCTATCGACCGTATCGGGCGCCTGCGAGTTAAAGCTCACGGGAACCATGCGCTTTGCGGCACGGAAGCGCGTGCCGTCGGTGGCGACGGGCGGTTCATCGACGGTGAGCTCGTAGTCGCCGGGCTTAAGTTCGATGCCGTCACCAGCGGAATTGACGTATTGATACTCGTCAATCGTCTGCCCTTTGAGCGTGCGCCCCACGATGTGGATGAGCATTTGGCTGTCGCCGCGCGCGGTGTCCCACGTCGCGCCGTCCTTGACCTCGACCGACACATGTACCGAGCGCGTGCGGCCGAGCGATTGCTCGACAGACATCTCGACCTTGGCGACGTCTTTTCGCTGCTGCTCGACATGGCTCCAGACGTTTCCAATTACCGAGCATGCGATAACGCCGGCCATGAAGGCGATAAGGATGGGGCCGAGCGGAGAGCGACGTCCTGCATCTTCCTCGCGAGACAGATTGGGGCGTCGTGTGGGCGCGGGCGCCTGAGCGCCCTGCGAGGGCACGTCGAGAATACTGAAGGATGCCGTGCTGTCGGGGTCGATGGTGTGACGCGGCTGCGGGGTCTTTGCCGGCGAGATTGACATGTCAGCTGGCTCGCCGAGCGTGGCCGTAGCGTCGGCCTTGGCCTCGTCTGCCTCGGCCTGGGCCCAGGCTTGTTCGAAGGTCAGGGACTCGACGGGGTCGAGGGCGGCGTCCGAGTCGGCGGCGACGTCGTTGCCGGCCTCGTCCTCGTCGCTCGACACGTCACGCGACGTGGGCTCGTCCCACTCATCGTCCGGAGCCTCGCCCTCGCTATACCACCATTCAAAGTTATCGATATCCATACGGGGCGCCCCTTAGGCCTCGCAAATAAACACTCGCTAGTCTTATACCCCCAGACGGCACCGAAGCTCACCCGCGCCGGACACGAAAACCGTCACAACATTCGACGTTTTTCCTCGTTTTCGAGATTTTCATCGAATGTTGTGACGGTTTGGATGTGACAAAGGGACTGTCTTTTTACATAGCGAGGGCCGTACGAATGGATGGGTCGCTGAGGACCTCGCGGAGCCAGGGGGGCCAGCTGCGCGGGGTGACCCTGCAGATAGCCGTCGAGCTCGGACGGGGCCACGCGGCGCACCTCCGAGATCTCCTCTTGGTTGATATGCAGCTCGCCCGGCTCAACATGGGCTGCGAACACCTCGCACCACTCGCACTCGCAGCGACCATCGCCGTGGTCCTCACGGTACACCACGTGTCCGAGGTGCTTAAGCTGATCGGGATCGCGCGTAATGCCAAGCTCTTCGTTGATGCGACGCGCCGTGGCGGCCGCGACGTCTTCCCCGGGGAGCGGATGGCCGGCGCAGCTATCGGCCAGCACCCCGCCCCACAGGCGCTTGAGCGGACTGCGGCGACAGAGCAGCAGGCGCGCGTCTTCGCCCCGGCCCTCGACCAAAAGCGTCAGAAATGCCTGATGCAGGATGCCCTCACCGGCATGGGCCTCGATGCGATCGACGGGGCCAAGCACCTTGCCGGTCGCGGTATCGACCGCCACGACCTCAGCGCCCGCGCCGCCCTCATCCCAGCCGGCGCGCAGGATGCGGGCTGCGGCGCCTTCGAGCGCAGCGATGAGCTCCTTGGTGGTGTCAAGCACGCGCTGCAGGTCGTCTGCGCTCGCCTGCTCAACGTGAAAGCCCGTGCTTGCAACGACCGGCACGCCAAAGCGCGTGGCCAGCGCCGCCGCGATATCGTGCGCCGGGATCTCATCTCGATGGCACGGAACGGCCAGAATGCTCACCGTCGCCGTACGGCCGGGCTCGGGGCGCGGAATGGCCTGCGCCGTGGCGCCCAGGTGCGCGAACTCCGGCGAGCAGGCGTACACCGCCATGCCTCGCGGCGTCACCGTCAACTGGGCCTCGAGCGCAAACTTGCCCTCGACCGCTGCAACCTTTGTCGTGTGCATACCCATGGGATCTCCCGTCGCCCGCGATGTACCTGAAACCATCTTCGCCTGTATTGCGACTATACAGGCAAGGTCTTCATGTGACAAAGAGGCTGCTCCTTTGTCACATTCTGTTAGAGTTGCAGAGATTGAATCCCGCTTATTCATGCGACATTGGAGTGACAACCTTGACCGCCGCAACCACGCCAAAAAGTAAGTCAACTGCCGCCGCGCTCTCCCCCGCACGCACCAAGCTCTGCCTGGCGCTGCTCGTGCTGTTGGGATTCTCGCTCGGCTGCTCCGAGTTCGTGGTCATCGGCATCGAAAGCGACCTAGCGACGGAACTCGGCGTATCGCTTGCCACCGCAGGCCAACTTATTAGCGTGTTCGCACTGATCTACGCTATCTCGACGCCGGTGCTCGCGCTCAGTACGGGGCGTTTTCGCCGCTACCAGCTGCTCGTGTGCTACAGCATCGTCTTTGTGCTCGGCAACCTGGTCATGGCGTTGGCGCCCAACTTCCAGGTGCTGTTCATCTCGCGCATCATCCTGGGCTCCGTCTCGGGCGCACTGCTCGCCGTGGGCGTGACGTACATCCCCGAGCTTCTGTCTCCGCAGCAAACTTCGCTTGCCATCTCGGTGGTATATGGTGCGTTTTCCGTGGCAATGGTCTTTGTCACTTCGATCGGCAAGTTTGTGGCCGACACGCTCGATTGGCACGTGGCCATGTACGGCACGCTGGCCTTTGCCGTTCTGATCTGCGGAGCGCTCGTGGCGTTTATGCCGCGCGCTGGGCAAACCGACGAGCCCGCCACTTTTCGCGAGCAGGCGGGTCTGCTACGCGAGCCGAGCATCATCACCGGCATGCTCATCTTTTTGTTTGGCGTGGGGTCGGTCTACGTTTTCTACGGCTACGTGACGCCTTATCTTGAGCAGGTGCTGGGCATGGGCACGGTCGAAGCCAGTACCACGCTCATGGCCTACGGCGTGTTCTGCCTGATCTCGAACATCCTGGGCGGATGGATCGATGCGCGCTTTGGCATGAAGGCGCTACTCGTGACGTTTGTGCTGCAGGCTGCAGCGTTACTCGGACTGTTTGCTGTGGGCGGCACCATGCCGCTCGCGCTGGTCTTTGTCTTTAGCCTGGCGCTGCTCATGTACCTGTTCTCGGTGTCGTGCATCACGCACTTTATGGACGTGGCACGCAGCCGCCATCCCAAGTCGATGGTACTCGCAAGTTCGGTTGAGCCCATGGCGTTTAACGTCGGCATCTCGTTTGGCACCGCAGTGGGCGGCGCCGTGGTAAGCAGCGTTGGCATTGCATATGTAGGCGCAGTGGGTGCCGCGTTCTCGCTTGTGGCCTGGGTGCTTACGCTGGTGACGATTAAGTTGGCTCGCTGGGAACGCAAGAGGGCGATGGCGCAGGCGTAGATGCGATACTCGAGCTCGATGATGGCGATCGAAAGGAAACCGCATATGCAACGTGTACTGTTCATCTGCTATGGAACCATCTGCCGCTCGACGATGGCTGAGTCCGTGTTTACCGAGCTGGTGCGGCGCGCCGGGCGCGCGGGCGAGTTTGTCATTGATTCCGCTGCGACCTCGACCGAGGAGATCGGCAACCCGCCACACCACGGTACCGTTGCCAAGCTGCGCGAGGTCGGGATTCCCGTCGTCGCACATCGTGCACGTCAGGTGCGTCGCGCGGAGTATGGCGACTGGGACCACATTGTCTATATGGATGCCGAGAACGCGCGTGGCCTGCGTCGCATCTTTGGCGACGACCCCGACGGCAAGATTACGCGCTTGCTCGATTGGGCCGAGCGCCCCGGCGACGTGGCCGATCCCTGGTACACCGGCAACTTCGATGCCACCTACCGCGATGTACTCGCCGGTTGCACCGCTATGCTCGAGCAGCTGTAGGCGCTCGGGCGGCGCGGGCGCACGGGCCACGCCATCGGCATAAAACGAGCGTGGATTTTCTCCCACTTTGAGCGTTCGAGTGCGCTCTAAACGGGAGAAAATCCACGCTCGTTATCTCGGTGGGAGAAAATCCACACTCATGAATGTGACAAAGGGACTGCCCCTTTGCCACATCCGGGACCGGCCCTAGACCGGCTTGACCTCCAGCTTTATCCCCTTGGCACAGGAGTCGCCCAAAACATCCGAAAGGGCCCAGGTCGCATATAGCGGCAAATAGAGAACCGCTCCGTTGCGCTCAACGTTGCCTCTCGAGAAAACAATCCCGAGCCTTACGCCATATTCAGCCGTATCAAGCACATGACCGAGCGCAGCGTGCGCGTGGTAATAGGAGCCCGATTTAACCTCGATCGGAACAGCCGTTCCATCCGGTCCATCGACCACAAAGTCCACTTCACCGCGCTTTTTTGTCTGATAGTAGTAAAGCTGGCGATTTTGGGCAGCCAGCTGCTGGGCCACCACGTTTTCGTAAATGCCGCCCAGATTGGGCTCCTTGCTATCAAGATACGCCGCTTGGGCGACTCCAACGGGGTAGCGCGCCATCAACATGCCCGTATCCGATTGATATAGCTTGAACTGCGATGGCCGTGCCGTCTTGAGCAGGGGCGATTTTGGCTCGGTTACGATATCGGCTTTGAGAGCAACGCCGGCATCGACAAGCCATACAAAATCTCGCTGATACTTCTCGTAGTGAGCCTTGGGGTCAATGGAATTGAGCACGAAGCGCTTGTTTTCGCCCTCGAGCATAATAGGAAGCTGATCGTAGATGCTCTGCACCTGCAGGGCTCGCCCGCTTGCATACTTGGAGATATCCCGCCGGTACTGCTCGTTGAGCTCTGACTGTAGCTGACGAACAGAGGCAAGGTCGCCCTGCGTGTCAAGGAAACGCTGCACGACCTCCGGCATTCCGCCGACAACGGTATAGGTCCTGAAGTTTGCCATCATCGCGTCATGAATGTAATCAGGAATGGGCCTCTCGCTGATACACGCGTCACGTATCGTTTGGAGAGCCCCCTCGCTCACCCCGGTTGCCCAGCAAAACTCCTCAAAATCGAGCGGGAACATCCTAAGCTCGTGGACATACCCCACGGGATAGGACCTGACGCCCTTGAACTGGGTCCCGAGCATTGACCCCGAAAACGCCCAGCGGCACCTCCCGTCCTCTACAAGGAACTTTGCCATCGTCATGATGTCGGGGGCCTCTTGGACCTCATCGATAAACACGAGCGTTTTGCCTGGTGCAATCGACTTTCCCGAAAGAAGCGTCACCCTGCTGATGAAATCATCGGCATTCCGCGCCTCGAGAAGAGCATCTTTTGCCTGGCGATTTTCCATGAGGTTAAGCTCGATGTAGGTTGCATGGTTGGCTTTGCCAAATGCGCGAATCGAATAGCTTTTGCCAATCTGGCGAGAACCCGTAATGAATAAGGCCTTTTGCTCGGCAGACTTCAGCCAACGCTCCAGCTCTGCCGCTATTTTCCTGCGCAGCATAGGCTCTCCCCTCAGTGTCATCAAATGAAATGCAAAGTTTTATACGCTTGATTATCGATGAAACGCAGAATTTTTAGAACCTAAAATCGGATGAAATGCAGAGATTTGAGATTACAAGCATAATAGAAGGGGCACCACCGGCGAATGTGACAAAGGGACTGTCCCTTTGTCACATTGCGCTCGACTACTCGTCGACGATCTCGGCAAGCCAGACGTTCAGCGTATCGACCTCGGGGCAGCAGAACTTTGCCATGCCGGGCTCGTTGCCAGGCACGGTTCCGCCATAGCGCAGGATATCGATATAGGGAAAGCCCACGTGACAGGCCATGGCGCACATCTTGCCGCGGTCGCGGTCGAAGTCGAAGACGTCACCCGGCTTGTGCCCGTGATGGCAGCGGCATGTGCCCAGCTGGTCCACGCAGCTCACGCGGATACGTGGGCGCCTGCCGCGCGGGGCACCGAGCGGCTTGTTCTCGCCCGCTGCCTCGGTGCCGCTCTCGTCGGCGTTACTCATGGTCAATCACATCCAGGCAGGCCTCGATGGGCAGGCCGGCGGACTTGTCCTCTTGGTCGGCATTGCGCTCGATAAGCTCGGCTACCACGCGCATGGCATCGCTCGTCGCGCGCTGCAGACTCCAACCTGCCATAACGCGGCCGACGAGCACCGCCGAGAACGTGTCGCCCGTGCCCGGGAAGTAGACCGGAATGAGCTCAAAGGGAATCGTGAAGTACTCCCCCGCCACATGGTCGTAACCGATAACCGCGTTCGTGCCATTGACCACGGCGCTCGTAATGACCACCGACTTGGCACCCAGCTCGCGCACGGCGTCCACAAGGGCGCGGGCCTCATCGGGCGTGATCTGCTCTGCAATAGGCGTATCGGCGAGCAGACAGGCCTCGGTGTAGTTGGGCACCGCGTAGTCTGCGCACTCCAGCAGGTGCCGCATAAGGCCAATCGTGGACTCGGGCACACCGGCATAGAGCTTGCCGTTGTCGCCCATGATGGGATCGACGAACACCTTGGTGCCCTTTTGCGCGCGGCGGTGGCAAAAGTCCGAGATGATACGCGTCTCTTCCTCGGTCACGATAAAGCCGGTCGAGATGGCGTCGAACTCAAAGCCGAGCTCCTCCCAGATAGCGAGGCTTTGACGCACGTACTCGGTGGTGTCGTGGATGTAGAACTTAGGGTAGTTGAGCGTATCGGAAACGAGCGCCGTCGGCAGGTTATGGATACGGTAGCCCATGTGCGACAGCACCGGCAGCATGGCGGAAAGCGCGACCTTGCCGTAGCCGCACATATCGTTGATCAGCAGCAGCTGAGTGTTCTTCATGAGGGTCTCCCTTGGTTCGGGCACGGCGCAGCAGCGCCACAGTGCGACTAAGTGTAGCGCAGGGGACGTTGTGAGCGGGCGCTACGGTCGCGAAGAGCGCATTGTTGCGAAAAGGTTACGAAAACGAGGTAGTCGTTGGGGACGTTCTTAAATGACTAGTCAAACAAGAACGTCCCCAACGACTACCGAAGCGGACCGTGCCGGAATCACAGGTTGAGGACGGACAGCGAAAACGCTCCTAGGCGAGCAAGGTGGCGTGAAAGAGGAGGGCATAGGCCTTGTGGCCATGCCCGACGATTGAACGCCAGATTGCCGCTTAGGAGCGTTTGCAGCGTCGGCCGGTTACGGCGTTTGGTAAAACGCCGTAACTATAAGGTCATGCCGCCGAAGTTGAAAGGCAGATTGCCGCTCTGGCGGGTTTGCAGCGTCGAGCCGTTACGCGGTTTGGTAAAACCGCGTAACCACTAGTTTGGTACCTTGACATTCATTTCTCATGCTCCTAGATTGGTTAGGCACAAAACAATTCCACTACCTAACTAAAGAAAGGAGCAACACTAATTCATGTGCGATGAACCTCTTAACCTTTGTTCGCACGAGCCCGGCGGCGACCCGTCACAGCCGGCGGATGCACCCGAAGCGGTTAGCTCAGAAGACAAGCTTGCCAAGCGCATCCTCAATGGCCTGGGCTTTTGCGGCCATTACATGCATTTTCATGGCGGAGGCGTGTCCGGCAAGGCGCCCATCATCTGCCTGCTGGCCAAGCAACCCGGCGGCGAGATGTCGCAGCAGGAACTCGGCATGCACTTTGACCTCAAGCCGGGGTCGCTTTCCGAGATCCTGTCCAAGCTCGAGCTCAACGGCCTCATCGAGCGCAGCCGTAACCCCAAGGATCGACGGCAGCTCACCATTCGCCTGACCGAAACCGGCCGAGAAAACGCCCGCATCGACCAGGCGGCCCGCATCCGCTTTAGAGAACAGGCCTTTAGCGCGCTCACCCACGACGAGCGCGAGCAGCTCGCCGAAATGCTCGAGAAAATCCGTGTAACCTGGGAGGAACTGGATGATTAAAACCCTCATGGGCAGCATCCGCGACTATATAAAAGTCACCGTTGCCACGCCGTTGCTCGTGCTTGGCGAGGTGCTCTGCGAGATGCTGATTCCATTTATCACCGCCAACCTGATCGACGCCATCAAAGATGGCACCACCGTAGCCGAGATGCTTCCCACCGCGGGCTTTTTGGTGCTCATCGCGCTGACGTCGCTTGCTTTTGGCGCCGCTGCCGGCGTCACCTGCAGCCATGCGAGTTGCGGCTTCGCTAAGAACCTGCGTCACGATCTGTTCTACAAGATCCAGACGTTCAGCTTTGCCAACATCGATGAGTTCTCGAGCTCCTCGCTCGTCACGCGCCTGACCACTGATATCAACAACGTGCAGCAGGCCTTTATGATGATCATCCGTATCGCCGTGCGCGCGCCGCTGGTATTGATCTTCGCCTTTACCATGGCATTTATCATGGGCGGCAGCGTCGCCATGGTCTACCTGGTCATCATTCCGCTGCTGGGCTTTGGGCTGTTCTTTATCATCTTTAAGGTGCGCCCCATCTTCTCGCGCGTGTTCCACAAGTACGACGCCCTTAACGAGTCCGTCGAGGAAAACGTCACCGGCATGCGCGTAGTTAAGAGCTATGTGCGCGAAGACTTTGAGAAGGAGAAGTTCGCGACCGCCGCACGCGACGTCCAGATGGACTTCACCCGCGCCGAGAAGCTGCTCGCCTTTAACAACCCCATGATGAACATCTGCGTCAACGGCGCATTTGTCGTCATCATCTACCTGGGCTCCAAGCTCATCATCACGAGCCAGGGCACGCTGTTCGACGTGGGCCAGCTCTCCTCGATCTTTACCTATGGCTTCCAAATCCTCATGAGCCTGATGCAGCTGTCGATGATCTTTGTCATGGTGACCATGGCCGACGAATCGGCGCGCCGCATCACCGAGGTACTAGCCGCCGAGCCCACGATCGCCGATCCCGCCGAGCCCGTGCTCGAGGTCGCCGATGGCTCCATCGACTTTGACCACGTGAGCTTTAAGTATTCCGCGCATGCGAAGCGCCAGGCGCTCGACGATATCGACCTGCACATTAAGAGCGGTGAGACCATCGGCATCATCGGCGGCACCGGCTCGGCCAAGTCCACGCTTGTAAACCTCATCGCCCGCCTGTACGACGCCACCGAAGGCACCGTGCGCGTGGGCGGCGTGGATGTGCGCGACTACGACTTGGACGCCCTGCGCCACCAAGTGGCCATGGTGCTGCAGAAAAACGTGCTGTTTAGCGGCACGATTGCCGAGAACCTGCGTTGGGGCGACCCGAACGCCACCGACGAGAAAGTCCGCGAGGCAGCACATCTGGCCTGCGCCGACGAGTTTGTCGATGGCTTCCTCAAGGGCTATGACACCTGGATCGAGCAGGGCGGCTCCAATGTCTCGGGCGGTCAGAAGCAGCGCCTGTGCATTGCGCGTGCCCTGCTGCGTCGCCCCAAGATCTTGATTCTGGACGACTCCACCAGCGCCGTCGACACCAAGACCGACGCCAAGATCCGCGCAGGGCTGGCAAGCTATCTGCCCAACACGACCAAGCTCATCATCGCCCAGCGCATTAGCTCCGTGCGGGATGCAGACCGCATCATCGTCATGGAGGGCGGCCGTATCGCTCAGATCGGCAGCCATGACGAGCTACTCAAGACGAGCGAGATCTACCGCGAGACCTTTACCTCGCAGAACAAGATGTCTGCCGAGGGCGAAGAGGCCGTCGAAGCCGACACCGAGGCATCTGCAACACAAGCTCAGACCCAGGAAGGAGGCGAGGCACATGAGTAAGGCAACGCCCGCTGAGCGCGCGCTCAACCGCAAGGGCGGCACCATGTCGCGCCTCATCAAGACGCTCTTTGGCTTCTACCCGGTGCTTTTGCCCCTCGTCGTCGTCGGCGTGGTGCTCTGCGCCATCATCAACTCCATCGGCGCGACCTTCCTTCAGAGCGCCCTGCAGATTATTAGCGAATCGTGGCAGTCGGGCGATTGGGAAGCCGCACAGCCCAAGATCGCACAGCTCGTGACCACCCTCGCCTGCATCTACGGCGTCGGCATCCTGTCCTCGCTCTTTTGGAACCGCGCCATGGCCATCGTCACGCAGGGCTCGCTCGAGAAGCTGCGCGAGAAAATGTTCAACCGCATGCAGGACCTGCCGATTCGCTACTTCGACACGCACCAGCGCGGCGACATCATGAGCCACTACACCAACGACATCGACACGCTGCGCCAGATGATCAGCCAGTCGCTGCCCAACCTGCTCATGACGACCATCGTCATCGTCACGGTGTTCTTTATCATGCTGTACTACAGCGTTTGGATGTGCCTGGTCATTGTGGCAGGCGTCGCCTTTATGACCTTTATGACCAAGCTACTCGGCTCCAACTCCGCGCGCTTCTTTATTGCGCAGCAGACCGAGCTCGGCGTTGTCGAGGGCCATATCGAGGAAGTCATGAACGGCCAGAAGGTCGTCAAGGCATTCTGCCACGAGTCTGCCGCCGAGGCCGATTTTGACGAGCGCAACGAAAAGCTCTTCGAGGTCTCGCAGAAGGCCAACATGTACGCCAACATCCTCATGCCCATCCTTATGAACCTGGGAAACCTGCTCTACGTGCTGGTCGCACTGGCAGGCGGCATTTTCCTGGCGCTGGGCGTGCCCAACCTGAGCATCTCGGGCATGGCGCTGTCCATCGCCGTCGTGGTGCCGTTCCTCAACATGACCAAGCAGTTCTGCGGACAGATCGGCCAGATCTCGCAGCAGATCAACGCCGTGGTCATGGGCCTCGCCGGCGCCGACCGTATCTTTGAGCTCATCGACGAGGAGCCCGAAGCCGACGAAGGCTATGTAACGCTCGTCAACGCTCAGGTGAACCCCGACACCTGGCAACTCGAGGAGGCCGCCCACCACACCGGCATGTGGGCGTGGAAACATCCGCACCGCGCACCCGGCGAGATCGAGTACGTGCCGCTGCGCGGCGGCCTGGTCATGGACAACGTCGACT
>USMA01000018.1 GCA_900555765.1 uncultured Collinsella sp. | reverse complement strand
CGGTCCCGAGTCCTCCGGTAAGACAACGCTTTCGCTCGAGATTTTGGCTGAGGCCCAGGCTATGGGCGGCGTCGTGGCATTTATTGATGCCGAGCACGCGCTCGATCCCACGTATGCCGCGCGTATCGGCGTGGACATCGATGAGGTCCTCATTTCCCAGCCCGATACGGGCGAGCAGGCGCTCGAGATCGTCGACATGCTCGTGCGCTCTGGCGCCATCGACGCCATCGTCGTCGACTCTGTCGCCGCTTTGACTCCGCGTGCTGAGATTGAGGGCGAGATCGGCGATACTACGGTCGGCCTTCAAGCCCGTCTGATGAGCCAGGCACTCCGTAAGCTCGCCGGTTCGCTCGCCAAATCTAAAACGACCTGCATCTTCATTAACCAGCTGCGCGAGAAGATCGGCGTCATGATCGGCAACCCCGAGACAACGACGGGCGGCCGCGCCCTCAAGTTCTTCTCGTCGGTGCGCATCGATATTCGCCGCATCGACAGCATCAAGCTCAAGGACGAGGTTATCGGCAATCGCGTGCGTGCCAAAGTCGTTAAGAATAAGGTGGCCGCTCCGTTCCGCTCGGCCGAGTTTGACATCATGTACGGCACGGGCATCTCTAAGGAGGGCTCGATTCTTGACATGGCCGTCGAGTGCGGTATCTGCAAAAAGATGGGTTCTTGGTTTGCTTACGGTGAGGACAAGCTCGGTAATGGTCGCGAGGCCGCTAAGGCCTTCCTGCGCGAACACCCCGATTGTGCAGACGAGATCGAGCATAAGGTTCGCCTCGCCTGCGGCCTTGAATTCGATGACGATGCTCCGTCCGAGGTCGAGCTGACCGATCAGCCCGAAACTGAGGAGTTCGATGAGCTTTACGCTATCGATGGCTCCGCGATGCTCGATGATGACGACGAGTAGCGGATGCCCTCATGTCGTATACGGTGACCGAGGCCACGGTCGTCTTTCCCGATAAGAAGGCGGCCTCTTCGTTCTCGAGTGGGTATGCATCAAAAAAGCCTTGTGCACATATCGACTGTGAGCTCGAGGGCGGTTTTGAGCGATCCATCTGGATTCCTGTTCGTGTCGCGCGCCTGTTTCTTAAAAATCGCCCCGATCTTCCCTGCGATTGGGATAAGTTTCGCGAAGCGGTGCAGCTCATTGAGCGTAAATGCGCGCTTACCATGGTGACTGAGATGCTGTCGCGCCGCGACCATGCCACGGGTGAGGTCCGTGACAAGTTGGCTCGCTATGGGTTTCGCGCGGCCGCGATTGAATTTGCCGTTGAGCGTGCCACTGAGTATCGCTTTTTAGATGAGAACCGCTTTTGTTCGTACTTTATCGAGGAACGCAACCGACGCGGCTGGGGGCAGCGCAAGATAGAGACTGAGCTTAAGCGCCGCCATGTCGTACTCGATGATATCCCCGGCTATCCCGAGGATTTTTTCGCCGTGGAGGACGACTTGGCTCGCGCATCGGCTTTGCTCGCGAAGCGTCGTGTTCCCGAGACGCGTGGATTCGAAAAACTCGTCCGGTTTTTGATGGGCAAGGGCTTTTCGTACCACATCGCCGCCGCTGCCGTTAAGGCGCGTCTGGATGCCGACCGTGAGGAATGCGCAGTTTAGACACATGCGTTTTGTGTTCCTGCCGTTCACCGCGTTTTAGATGCCTTGCTGGGTCCATTTATTTGACAGTTGTTGCGGTTCAACGTACGATAAACACGGTCATTTGCTTTGTGATATGTGCTCATCTTTGATGAGTTTGTTTATATGTTTATCTGTATCCGACCCGCATAAGCTGCGCCCATATTACTCAAATGTCGCGAGCCGTTCGTAAGGACGGTTCGCTTTGTTGTGTAACGAATCCATAAAAAGGAGTGAGCATGCCTATCATCGCAGCGCTCGTTGGCATCGTTTTGGGTGCCATCGCCGCCATTGCCTACATGCGCACCGCCAAGCAGGGTAGTCTTCACGAGGCCGACGAAAAGATCCAGTCGGCTCACGCACAGGCTGAGTCCCTAATCGGTGATGCAAAGCGTCAGGCCGAGACCCTCAAAAAAGAGGCTCTGCTTGAGGCAAAGGAAGAGATCATCAAGAATAAGCAGGCTGCCGAGGCCGAGGACAAGCAGCGTAAGAGCGAGATTCGTACGCTCGAGCACCGTGTGATGCAGCGCGAGGAGTCCCTCGATCGCCGCAACGATGCCCTCGACAAGCGTGAACATCAGCTGTCCAGCCAGGCTGGCCAGGTCGAGAAGCGCTCCCGCGAGCTTGAGGAGCTTTGCGCCAAGCAGACCTCGGAGCTCGAGCGCATCGCCGACCTGACCCGCGAGGATGCTCACAAGGAGCTTCTCGACAAGGTTCGTGGTGAGGTTACCCACGAGGCCGCTACGATCATCCGTGAGTCCGAGCAGCAGGTTCGCGCCGAGTGCCATAAGACCGCCCAGGAGATCTTGTCTCTGGCGATTCAGCGCTGTGCCGCCGCTCACACCGCCGAGGTCACCGTTACCTCCGTGCATATTCCTTCCGATGACCTCAAGGGTCGCATCATTGGCCGCGAGGGTCGCAACATCCGCACCTTCGAGCAGGTTTCCGGTGTCAACCTCGTGATCGATGATACGCCCGAGACCGTTGTGCTTTCGAGCTTCGATCCGGTCCGTCGCGAGACCGCCCGCGTGGCCCTTGAGAACCTTATCGCTGACGGCCGCATTCACCCTGCCCGCATCGAGGAGATGTATCACAAGGCCGCCGACTTGGTTCAGCAGCGCGTGCGCGAGGCTGGCGAACAGGCTGCCTTCGATACCGGTATCCACGATCTGCACCCCGAGATCGTTAAGACCCTGGGTGCTCTGCGCTACCGCACCTCGTTTGGTCAGAACGTGCTCCAGCATTCCCTCGAGGTTTCCGACCTGTGCGGCGTGATGGCTTCCGAGCTTGGCCTGGACGTTGTGACTGCCAAGCGCGCCGGCCTGCTGCACGATCTTGGCAAGGCTATCGACCATGACGTCGAGGGTCCGCATGCCGTTATCGGCGCCGAGCTCGCCCGTCGCTATGGCGAGAAGCCCGTTATCGTTCACGCTATCGAGGCCCATCACGCCGACGTCGATCCCAACACGGTGCTCGATGTTCTGGTCCAGGCTGCCGATGCCGTTTCTGCCTCTCGCCCCGGTGCCCGTCGCGAATCGGCCGAGAACTACATCAAGCGCCTTGAGAAGCTCGAGGAGATCGCCAACTCCCATGACGGCGTCGAGCGTACCTATGCTATGCAGGCTGGTCGCGAGGTTCACGTCATGGTTCAGCCGGACAAGATTTCCGATGCTCAGTCCACGGTCTTGGCTCATGACATCGCCCATCAGATCGAGGAAGAGATGGAGTATCCCGGTCAGGTGCGCGTCGTCGTGATTCGCGAGAGCCGCGCTGTCGATATCGCTAAATAACATGAACGACGCGAACGAGCTCATCTCATTTATCGCGTCGATGTCGGGGGAGGGCAACCTTCGCGTCGAGGAGAACCTTGGCGAGGGGTATGTCCGCCTCCGCGTTTCGGAGGCCGAGCGGCGCCAGGCAAAGCACGACATTCAGCATGTCGAGGATATCGTCATCGAAATGCTCCGTAATGCTCGCGATGCTGGTGCCGACAAGGTCTATCTCGCCACGACCAAGGAAGATGGCGTCCGCACGCTTGTCTTTCTGGATAACGGTTCGGGCGTTCCACAGGATATGCAAGAGCGATTCTTCCAAGCCCGCGTTACCTCCCAGCTCGCGTGCATGAAGACGGACCGTTGGGGCGGTCACGGGCGTGGCATGGCATTGCTTTCGATCAAGCAGAACACTGTCGAGGCCCGTGTGGTCACGTCTGGTGTCGACCTTGGCTCGGCCTTTAAGGTGAGCGTTGCGGCCGACCGCCTCAGTGAGCGTGCCGATCAGTCCAGCTGGCCCCAGGCCGTCAGGGATGAGGACGGACGTTATGTCTGTGCTCGCGGCCCGCATAATATTATTCGCGCTGCTTGTGAGTTTGCGCTCGAGGAGTTGTGTGGTTGCGATGTCTATCTTGGTTCTCCGTCTGAGATTGCCGCGACCCTTTATGCTCAGGCGTCAAGTCGGCTCGATACGTCGCGTCTCCTGTTCATTGATGACGAGAGTGAGCTTCCGGTTGTCGATCGTTTAGGCCTTGCCTCTGATGCCGAGGACTTTATCCGTATCTGTTCGGGTTTGGGTCTTGAGATGTCCGAGCGCACTGCTCATCGCATTTTGGCGGGCCAGATTAAGCCCGTTCGCGGTGTGACCGCACGCCTGCTACGCGAGCGCGATTCGTCCTCACATGCGTCTGCTCCGGTTGATCTCGCCAAAGATCGTCGCGGGTTGCGTATCGCCAAGGACGACATGGCGCAGTTCTCGCGAGCCGTGGAGCGCGACTTTAACGATCTTGCATCGCGGTACTATCTCAACCTTTGCGGCGACCCCAAGATTCGTGTTTCACGTGATCGCATCACTGTGACGTTCGATCTTGCCAAAGAGGAATAGCATCTTTACCGAGTCCGTTCGGTACGATACAGTTATTGCAGTTAAAACGTACTTTTAAACGCAGGAGTTTCTTCATGGATTGCCTGAAGGTATCAAGCAAATCATCGCCCGCGTCCGTTGCCGGCGCCATTGCCGGCATGGTCAAAGATGGTGTTCCCGTCAATATTCAGTGTGTCGGCGCGGGTGCCGTCAATCAGGCCATTAAGGCTGTGGCCATTGCACGCGGATTTTTGATTCCGACCGGGTTTGATATTTCCTGCGCACCGGTGTTCTCCGACATCCTCATCAACGGGGAGTCGCGCACGGCCATCCGTCTTTCTATTTACGTTCATCAGATTAATCGAGCTGCTATGGATAACGTTGTGATGGACGACGTTAAGCCTGTGGCATAGCTTTTGATTGCCTCGTTTCGCTCCCCATCGTTAGGACTTATACACATGGACCAGGGTTCCGTACGCGATATTCTTGCGGGTAAAACCTACTTTATCCGCACCTTTGGCTGCCAGATGAATCAGCACGACTCCGAGCGCGTGAGTGGCCTGCTCGACTCGTATGGCTGCCTTATGGCGCTCGATCCGGAGCATGCTGACATTGTCGTGTTCATGACGTGCTGCGTTCGTGAGGCCGCTGACACCCGTTTGTACGGTCAGTGCAACTCTTGTAAGAGCCTCCCGCCTTCCCCCTCGGGCAAGCGTGTGGTCGCCGTGGGCGGCTGCATCGCGCAGCGCGACGGCGAGGGTCTGCTCACCAATGTCGATAACGTCAATGTTATCTTTGGCACGCATTCCATCGCGCATGTGGCCGAGCTCATTGCCGAGGCATTCTTGGACGGCAAGCGTCATATTCGCACCAATGAGCACGAGGACACGGATGCTATGAGCATGCCGTGGCATCGTGAGACCCAGAACCACGCCTGGGTCCCCATTATGACGGGCTGTATTAACTGCTGCACCTATTGCATCGTGCCGTATGTGCGCGGTCGCGAAAAGAGCCGCCCTTTCGAGGAGATTGTCGATGAGGTCACCGGTCTCGTACGCCAGGGCGTGCGCGAGATCACGCTTTTGGGTCAAAACGTCAACTCCTATGGTCGCGATCTGTTTGGCAAGCCGCGCTTTGCCGACCTGTTGCGTGCCGTGGGCGATACGGGTGTGGAGCGCATCTTCTTTACTTCCTCGCACCCCAAAGACCTGCTGCCCGAGACCATTGACGCTATGGCCGAGACGCCTGCCGTCATGCCGCAACTGCACCTGGCAGTTCAGTCGGGCTCGACGCGCATCCTTAAAGAGATGAATCGTCGCTATACGCGTGAGGATTATCTGGGGCTCGTCGATCGCATCCGCAATCGCATGCCCGATATTGCGCTTTCGACCGATATCATCGTGGGCTTCCCCGGCGAGACCGAGGAAGACTTTGAGCAGACGCTCTCGCTTGCCGAGACGGTCCGTTATGCCCAGGCCTATACGTTTATCTATTCCAAGCGCGCCGGTACTCCGGCAGCCGAGATTGACGATCCCACGCCGCATGAGGTGATTCTTGAGCGCTTCAACCGTCTGGTAAAGGTTATCGAGACCACAGCGCACGAGTATAACCAAGGTGAGCTCCACACCGTTGTGCCGGCCCTTATTGAGGGTACGAGCAAAAAGAATGACGCGGTGCTGCTGGGCAAGAGTCCTAAGAATCAGACCGTTCATGCCCCGATTCCCGCGGGCTATAGCATCGATCAGTTAATTGGCAAGATTGTCGCTGTCGACGTCGACGTTGCCAAGACGTGGTATCTGTCCGGATCCGTTGTGGGCGAGCCGCGCTAATGATTTCTCCCGGGGCAGGCCTTTCCGCCGTTGCGATTGTCGGTCCGACCGCGGTTGGCAAAAGTGATGTCGCAGATCGTTTGGCGGCTCGTCTTTCGTCCGAAGTGCTGTCGTGTGACGCGATGCAAATCTATCGAGGCATGGATATCGGCACTGCTAAGATGGCACCCGAGGAATGCACGGCGCCTCTACGCCTGGTCGATATTGTTGATCCGGGCGTTGCATATTCTGCAGCACTGTATCAGGTAGACGCTCGTGTGCATGTTGAGCGCTTGCTGGGCGAGGGCCGCCTACCGGTGTTTTGCGGGGGTACAGGCTTGTATCTCAAGGCTGCTCTGGATGAGATGGATTTTCCCTCGGGCGAGCTTGAGGACGATCGCCGCGCGGGGTATCAGGAGCTTGCCGAGCGCATTGGCGAGGAAGCGCTGCACGCGCTGCTTGCCGAGCGTGACCCCGAGTCCGCTGCGGTCATCCACCCCCATAATATTCGTCGTGTGATTCGCGCGCTCGAAATGCACGATGATGGTGTGTCCTACGCGCAGCAAAAGTCGCAGTTTAGTGTTCCGCGCGAGCATTATCACGCTCTGTGGTTTGGGTTGATGCGTAATCGTGAGGCGCTTTACGAGCGTATTAACCTACGCGTCGATCTGATGTTTGAGCAGGGTCTTGTTGATGAAGTTCGCGGTCTTATGGACCAGGGGCTGGAAGATGCCCTGACTTCGATGCAGGCGATTGGCTATAAAGAGATTATCGATGCCCTTAACGGCGTGATTTCTATGGATGAGGCTCGCGAACTCATCAAGATGCGTTCGCGTCGCTATGCCAAGCGTCAGCTTTCGTGGTTTAAACGCGATGACCGCATCGTGTGGTTCGATATGGACGAGTTTACGATCGATGAGGTTGTTGAGGATATCCTTCACCGTATCGAGGCGGCCTAATGGCTCGGTTTCCCCTCGTTCCCACGGCGCCTGAGCCCGAACGAGCCGTTCTTGTCGGAGTTGAGTGGCGCGATAACGCCTGGCCGCTCGATCGTTCGCTTGACGAGCTTGAGCGCCTGGCCCATACGGCTGGCGCCCAGTGCGTAGCGCGTTTGTCGCAGCGTCTGGTTAAGCCATATCCAAAATCGTTTATCGGCTCCGGTAAGGTTGAGGAGCTTTGCGGGCTCGTGCATCGTATGAATGTCGATGTTGTTATCTTCGACGACGATTTAACGCCCTCGCAGCAGTCTTATCTTGAGAAAGCCGTGGGCGAACCGGTTAAGATTATCGACCGCACGGCGTTGATTCTCGATATCTTTGGCCTGCACGCTCAGACCCGTGAGGGCCGCCTGCAGGTGCAGCTAGCCCAATTGCAGTATCTGTTGCCTCGCTTGCGCGGTATGTGGAGCCATCTTGCTAAAGAGCAGACACGCGGTGGCATTGGTTCGCGCTTTGGCCAGGGCGAAAGCCAGCTCGAGGTTGACCGACGTTTGATTCGCAACAAGATTGCCGCGCTTCGTCGCGAGCTTAAGCAGGTTGAACAGCGCCGCGATGTCCAGTCAAAGAATCGTATCGAGTCGCCGGCGTTTCGCGTTGCCTTAGCCGGTTATACCAATGCCGGTAAATCGACGTTGCTCAATCGACTGACCGGCTCTACGGTACTTTCGCAGGACAAGCTGTTTGCTACGCTCGACCCGACGACGCGTTCGTATCGCCTGCCCGGCGGTCGCGGCATGACGATTACCGATACCGTCGGCTTTATTCAAAAGCTGCCGCATGGTCTGGTCGCTGCCTTTAAATCGACGCTGTCCGAGGTGTTGGGTGCCGATCTAATTCTCAAAGTCGTAGATGCGTCTGACGAGGACTATGAGCGGCAGCTGGAGGCTGTCGACCGCGTGCTTGATGAGATCGGCGCCGGCGAGCGTTTGACGCTTACGGTGTTCAATAAAATCGATCTTCTCGATAACGTTGATCGATTGAGTTTCCGTCGTCGTTATCCCGAAGCTGTTCTGTTCTCGGCCCAAACGGGCGAGGGGCTCGACGATCTCGTCGATCGCATTGCTCGCGAGGCGGCCGCCACCGATGTGCTGCTTTCCGCCGACATTCCATATCGTGAAGGTGCACTCATCACAGTCGTGCATGAGCAGGGGACCCTTTTGCACGAGGAATATCTTGAGGATGGCGTTCGTATTGTGGCGAAACTGCCGGCACGTATTGCACCGCGGCTCGAGCGTTATCGCACCGAGTAGGCGAGCTCCAAAATGCCCAGTATGATGGGCTGATGTAGCAGATAAAAGGGGAGTGCATGACGTCCAAGGCTGGCGAGCGCCGGCAGGGGGTTGGCGTAGGCCCAGCTTGGGGCGGGATGTTCGCATCTTTGAGCGGTGCGCGCAGCAAAGTATCCTGTGAGATACATGAATATGAACGGGATGATTGGATAATAGTCGCCTGAAACAAACCGGGGGCCGGGAAATCCTAGCCACGCCAAATAGGGGAATGAATAGGTCGATTTCGGGATGCCCCATGTCGCCGCGAAGAGAGCGAGGCATATCGCAATGCCCCACGTGCTGGGCACTTTCTTAAGCATCGGTCGTGCTACGGCTGTCACAGCGGTACACGCCGCCATGCAATAAATGATGCCAAAGTTCACTGAATCGTCGACCGATACGAGCGTTGTGGCGAGCCAGACGACCAAAGCTGCGGCAGCGTACTTGGCCGCGCGTTTGGCATTGTTGCGTGAGAGCGTGCACATCCAACCCGCGATAAACAAAAATACCCAGCTGATGCTGGCGCGCCAGATTTCTTGAAAGACAGTCTGGGTAAACCAGGGCATATCCCAGTCGTACAGGTAGGCGAGATCGTAGCAAGCGTGAAAACCTGCCATTGAAATCATCGTAAACCCGCGGACGGTATCAAAGATGGTGATGCGTTTTTGCATTACGAGAACCGGCGCATTAAGCCGACGACTTTGCCCAAGATAACGGGATTCGTTGCATAGATAGGCTCCATGGTGTCATTCTCAGGCTGTAGGCGTACGCGTCCCTGCTCCTTGTAGAACGTCTTGACGGTCGCTGAACCATCAATCATGGCCACGACAATTTCGCCGTTCATGGCACTCTTTTGTTCACGGACGATGATGTAATCTCCATTGAAGATGCCGACATTGATCATTGAGCTCCCATGTACCTCAAGGATAAAGGAACCCTGATCGGTGGCGATTTCGGTCGGGATAGTAAAGGTGTCTTCGATATTCTGCTCGGCCAGAATGGGAATCCCAGCCGCGACGCGACCAACGCGCGGTAGCGAGACCGTTCCGCGAGGTGCGGTGGGCTCGTCAGATTTAGAAATTGAGACAGAGGAGCCGTCCTCGTTAAAGAGTTCCAGGGCGCGCGGTTTGGTGGCATCGCGCTTGAGCAGCCCGCGCGCCTCAAGGGCAGATAGATGGGCGTGCACGGTGCTGGGGGAGGAAAGGCCCACGGCAGAAGCCATCTCGCGCACGCTAGGCGGATAACCCTTCTCCTGCTGATATTCCTTGATGAAGTCGTAAATTTGCTGCTGACGCTTGGTAATTTTGCGAGCCATCAGGGCATCCTCTCTACCTATGTCAAACAAATGTTCGAATTTTGCTTGACAGGAACAACTGTTCGAAGATAATAATAACCGAACATTCGTTCTCGCGCTAGACATTTTTGTCCGCGCGGCTTGATAAAACTGTTCTCAGCAAAACACGCGAGAGGAGAACATGATGAACGCAACGAATATGGTCCAGGGAAACCTTGCTCTTAAGCTTGAGACGCCTGCAGAACCCACTTTTACGGTTGTTCAGGGTGGCCGCTCCGGCTTTCAGCCTTTGACCGTAAAGCCTGCCCGCAATCAGCAGGCTGTAGTCGCGCCAGCTCGCGTTGCCCTGAAGGTTCCGACGATTGTCGCCGTTGCGCTTACGCTCTTCTTTGTCCTCGCTACGTCGGTCTTTAGCGCTCGTCACGCCGCGTATGCCGAGTCCGTTTCCAACGTTACCTACGAGACTATTCGCGTTCAGCCTGGTGATTCTCTTTGGTCGCTTGCCGAGGAATATCCAATCGAAGGCCTTTCCACGCAAGAGACTTCCGACATGATCCGTAACGTCAATCATCTGGTGCATGGTTCGCTCGCCGCCTGTGCGCAGATTAAGGTTCCTGCGCGTTAGTAATCATTATCGCGCTGCGCATGGTACCCTTGTTATCGTTTAAGAGGAGGTACCATGCGCTGTCCCAAATGCGGCAAGGCACATACCCGCGTCGTTGATTCCCGTATGCAGGAGTCAAATAACACCATTAAGCGCCGTCGCGAATGTTGCTCGTGTAACTACCGCTTTACAACGTTCGAGCGATGCGAAGACCCAATTGAGGTCATTAAGTCGGACGGAACCAAGCAGCGGTTCGATCGCAATAAGCTGCTCGTCGGCTTGATGCGCGCCACCATCAAGCGTGATATCGACACTAAGAAGCTCAATGAGATTATCGACGACATCGAGGTCGAGCTGCGCTCTCGCACGCTGACGGCCGTCACGTCGCATGAGTTGGGTGACATGGTGCTCAAACGCTTGGCCAAGATCGACAAGGTGGCGTACATCCGCTTTGCCTCGGTCTACCGCGATTTCAAAGACGTCGATGAGTTTCTGCAAGAGCTCGACAAGCTAAGGTGATTCCATGTCCAACGTTACCGTCAACATAAAGCGTCTCGACCCCACCGTCGAGCTTCCCAAATACGCCCATCCCACCGATGCCGGCTTGGATTTGCGCTCCAACGAGGACTGCGTCCTGAAGCCCTTCGAACGCCGTCTGGGCTCTACTGGTTCGGCCATCGCCCTGCCCGATGGCTACGCCGGCTTCGTGCAGCCCCGCAGCGGCTTGGCCATCAAGCAGGGCCTGTCTATAGTTAACACGCCGGGCCTCATTGACGCCCACTACCGAGGAGAACTCAAGGTTATCCTCATCAACCTGGACCCCTCCAACAACATCCAAATCAACAAAGGCGACCGCATAGCCCAACTCGTCATCCAAGAAGTCCCCACGGTCAACCTCGTAGAAGTAGAAGAACTAGACGAAACCGCCCGAGGAGTCGGCGGTTTCGGTTCTAGCGGCGTATTGTAATGTCCGCTCACCC
>USMA01000017.1 GCA_900555765.1 uncultured Collinsella sp. | reverse complement strand
ACGGGCAACCCGCTCGGCCCCATCGTGTACGCGCTCATCTACTCGGTGATTAACTTTGCAACGCGTATCGTCGCAGCCCATCTGGGTTACGACCTGGGAACCAAGTTCTTGCAGCAGTCCGAAGAGAACAACCTTATGTCTCGCATGACGCATGCTGCTGGTGTCCTCGGAATGACCGTTATCGGCGCCATGATTGCGGCACAGGTCTCGCTGTCCACGGCTTTGACCTTTGACGTGGGTGGTTCGGAGATTGTCCTGCAGGATCTGTTCGATTCGATCTTCCCCGGTCTGCTGCCCTTGCTGGCAACCTTTGCCTGCGTCGCCCTGTACAAAAAGGGCGTCAAGACCATTTGGATCATCTTGGGCATCTTTGCGATCTGCATCATCGGAACGGGCTTGGGAGTGTTCGCGGCGGCGTAAAGCCAACGGCAACAAATGATATTAGGTGGCACCGGGCCGGGATTGTCTTCCAGACCCGGTGCCACTGCTATTCTCCGACTTTGGCATTGATATCTGCGGTGCCATTCATCAAGAACAGCCTAAGAACCAGCTTGATGACATATCCCGGTTTGACTTCAGCCATGTCAAAGACGTGGCGCTCGGCGAGCTCGCTGCAGTATGCATAGATGTCGCGGATAAGGTCCGCGCCCGAAAGCGTAAACATGTAGCCTGCGTCCGAAAGCGTATTGGGTGCGGCAGGCAACTTGGCCATGTGGCAGAACGTTTGCAGGTCGGGCGCCATAACATTCTGGTAGTCGAGGTGGCCGCTGGCATCCTGTGCGGCGAGCTCCAGCTGGCGTACTCGATCCAGCGCCGCTGCCAGCACAAAGCTCGGTGTGGGAGCATTGATGTCCTCCGTGCTCGCCACGAGTCTGCCCGCTGCCTGCGTGACAAGCCAGGCGACCTCGCGCTGGCAGCGCACGGCCTTGCGCGTCACCGGCTTGATGGACGAAGGAGAAACGCTTCCCTTAGGCGAATTCGAAACAGCCACAAGACCCTCCCATGAACAACCCGGTCCAACAAGCCCGGATGAAACACGTGCTACATCAGTATACAGGGGAGTGGGGTAGCGGGGTACAAGCGCGCCAGCGGCAAACCGAGAGCATCAACGATGTGCCTCCGCTCTATTTGGATGACGGTACGTGGGTCATTAAGTACTCGGTTCAAGCGTCGGGTACCGTTGGTTTTCGAGACCAGAATTACAACCGTAAAATGCTCAACTGCATGAAATGTGGCGTCCCAGTCGGAGTCATATTTGCAACCGAGGTGGGCTATAAGGTGCTCGGCCTTGCGTTTGTTGAGCGGTTCGAGCCCGAAAACGGATGGTTTGGACCCAATACGGTGTTTCTTGAGGCCCATCGCATTGAGTTCGATCACTCGGAAAAGAAGCGTGAAAAGGCGGGGCTTCTGCCGTATTAGCGTATTTGGCTTTGGCGGTCTTTTAAGATCGTGTTGTTTGATCGGATCGCGTGGCAATGCAATCTCACGCGCACTTGCTGGTGCATGCTCTTCCTGGTTTGAATAACGGGAAGGGAGCGAGCGTGAGCTGGCGAGGCGATATTGCGATGGGGAAGTACGGAAAGCTGCCGCGTGCCCTTATTGACAACAACATGTTTCCGGGCATAGAAGTTGATTGCGGGTCGTTTGCTGTCGCCTGTCCTTGCTGCGGCTCGCAAATACCGTGCCTCGACATTCGGTTCATCGATGCGCGCGACAGACTTAGCGACGAAGTGAGAAAACGGACAGGCGTTCATATGCCGGTGTATTCGGAGAAATGCCCTGTTTGTGGCCTCGATATCGTGTACGACGCCGGCGACGAGGGATAGGTGATGCAGGGGAGTTGGCTGCGAGTGTCTTTTGTCTCTACAAATAAACCCCCTCACCGAGTTGCTTGTGGAACTCGGCGTGATGGTCGCGTGCCCAGGTAAAGAGCGCCTGGTCAAAGTCGGTACGCGTGGCCGGGACGCCAAAGACGCCGGCAACTTCGACGCGTATAAACTCCAGTGCCGGCAGCTTGTTGATGGCAGTGAGGGCAAACGGGGACGAGGGCTCCTCGAACAGATAGCGGCTGCCTTGCAGCGCGTCGCAACTGGTGCACGTGTTGCCGAGCGACGGGGCTTTGGAAGCTCGCGCTCCTACGGGCTTGTAGCCGCAGCGCTTATGAAGGTAGTCGCGGATCTCGCCCGGCACGCAGCCAAGAGCGGGCACGATGGCGAGTGCGTTGGCTCTGGCCGTGTCGATGGCAATGTGCCCGGCTTCGTTGGGCGCGTGCGCGATGGCGATGCTCTCGTTGCTATCGGTTCGATAGGGAATGCCGAAGGCCGCGACCGAGGTCTCTTTGTGACACTTCCAGCATTCGCGCTTGCCCAGTACTAGATATATATACGGCGCCGAGGGGTCGGATCGGTCAACACCGGGCAGCCACTCGGCAAAGGGCTCGGGGTTGACGCCGCTGGGTACATACCAGACCTTCTTGGTCCGGTCCCATTTGGCACCCAGTGCCTTGGCTTCTTCTTTGTGCGAAAAGGGGACATCGAGCTCGGTGCGCATGGCGGCTCCTTGGTGCTGCAGGTGCAAGTGGCTCAAGGTTACCGCGGCGCGCAGACATCGAGGCGTGTTGCAGAGAAGCTGCGGCTCGGATGGGTTCGAGACGCTGTGGTCTCGGCCTCGGTGGCTATTGGGCGGTTGGAGCAGCTTGCGGCGCAGTTTTGTGCCTGGTTATTGTTGATGTTGGGGTATTGAATTTGTTTGGCTGCCATTTGTCAGGTGAATTGATGCTACGTTGCGATGACGGTTGGAGTTGCCAGCGGATTTGGCGACATAAAACAAAACAGCCCAGAGACATAGCCTCTGAGCTGCGAACATTTGGTGGGCGTTAGAAGATTTGAACTTCTGACCTCTTCCGTGTCAGGGAAGCGCTCTCCCCCTGAGCTAAACGCCCGATCAAGGGTGCGCAAGTGCGCAAGGGATAATATAACGGAGCCTGAACTCGGTGGCAAGAACATTTTTAAAAATCGCTTACATTGTGGAATTCGGGGGCTTTGTCGTGTCCATTTCAAAAGAGCCTGCTGCCGCGATTTGGCTGTCGCATAATGCAAGGCCATTGCGGTATCGAGCTATGGAAAGACGCCTGCGGAATTGTCCCACCGATAAGCGGACAAGCCTCCAGCTGGTGACTTCGCCGTGGTAAGGTAAGCCGAATTGCTTCCAGGCTGTTTCGGGGGAGTGGAATGAGCAAAGAGTGTGTCGAGCAGGTCGAAGGTGCAGAGGCTTCGGTGCCGATGACCGATATATCGAACATTGATGTGCCCGAGGGCACCGACGAGCTCAGCCGCAACACCCGTCGCGCATGGCGCGACCGCTTGAACAGCGCTTCGACGCGCAAGATGATCACGGGCGTCTTGGCCACGCTGGTGGGCGGTTCGTTTTGGGGCTTCTCGGGCACCAGCGCGAGCTTTCTGTTCGATACCTACCACGTCGACACCTTGTGGCTTATGAGCGTGCGTCAGATTCTCGCCGGTCTACTCTTTATGGCCGTGGTTGTCACGCGCGACCGCGAGCGCCTGATTAAGCTCTGGACCACGCCCGCCGATCGCAAGCAGCTGCTGCTCTTTACCGCCTTTGGCCTGCTGTTCAACCAGTTTTGCTATCTTTCGGCCGTGCGCCTGACCAATGCCGGAACCGCGACGGTGCTCCAGTGCCTGCAGCTCGTTATCATCATGGGCTACACCTGCGTGATCGATCGCCGCATGCCACGTACTCGCGAAGTCATCGGCATTGGCCTAGCTCTGGGTGGAACCTTTTTAATCGCCACCGGCGGCGACCCCACCAGCCTGAATATCTCGCCGCTTGGCCTGGCAGCAGGTCTTATGTGTGCGGTCAGCGCCACGTGTATGGCGGTGATTCCCGCCAAGATCCTGCCCGAATACGGCAGCCCCATCGTCACGGGCTCGGCAATGCTCACGGCGGGCGTGGTCTCGTGCGTCTTCGTGCAGCCCTGGGCGCATATGCCGGCGCTCGACGCTGCCGGCGTCGAGGCGCTCGCGGTGTTCGTGGTTATCGGCTCGTTTTTTGCTTACATGCTTTATATGCAGGGCGTTAAGGACATCGGCTCGGTGCGCGCGAGCCTCATCGGAACTGTGGAGCCGGTTTCGGCGACTATCACCAGCACCGTTATGCTGGGCACGGTGTTTTTGCCGACCGACCTTATCGGCTTTGCCATGATCATCGTGATGATGTTCCTCACGGTGTAGCTGGCGCCGCCGCCAAGACGGAAAAGGTGTTGTGCCGCATTTTCGCCAATTGACGTCCGTGTCTGGAGTTTAGCTGTCGATGCCCAAAATGCCATAAACTAGTAACGTTATGGACTTTTTCATTGCGACTCAATTGCGAGGATTTCTTTATGGCTGGTAATCACTTTAAGGGCAGCGATAGCGGCCGTCCTGCAGTTCCGCCGCGTCCGAACGGGGCTGGTAAGGCCGGCACGCCGGGCGGCGCTGGACAGGGCGGTTCCGGTAAGCGCGTGTCCCCGGGCGAGACGGCGATGTTTACCGCTCTGTACGAGCAGTCTCAAAAGGCAAAAAAGACCGGCCGTGCAAGAGGGAATGTCTTTGCGGACGGTGCAACCTCCACGTCGCAGCCGAGCGGGGCTCCTTCGGCACCTGCGAACAACGCAGGTGCTGCCAACGCCGCGAATGCCGCCGGCAACGTTAATGCCGGCAAGGCCGACAACAATACTCCCTCTGCCGGTGGCGCGGGGCTTACGGGTAACCTTGGCACGATTTACACCGGCGCCTCCGAGACTGGCACGTTCGCCCGCCTGGATGATAGCGGTGCCGAGTTTGCGGGCTCGGGTTCCAAGGAAGATTATTACGATTTTGGCTTGAACTACGGTAGCGACGCTTCGTCGAGTTCGACCTCTGACGGTCTGGTCCGTCATCGCCATCGCAAGGGCGAGCGCAAGAAGCGTCACACCGGCGCCATTATTGCCGCTGTAGTCGCGGTGCTTCTCGTTGCGCTTGGCGCAGGCGGCTTTATGCTGCTTAACTCGGCAAAGACCGTAAAGAGCGAAGCGAAGGAGGCTGTCGAGATCGTCGGTGGCCTTAAGGACAAGGTCACGTCGGGCGATTTTTCGACGCTGCCTGACGACGCGAAGAAGATCGATGAGCTCTGCAACAGCATGAAGGCGGAGACCTCGAGCCCGCTGTGGGCGGCGGCTTCGTTTATCCCGGTGTATGGCAGTGACATCAACGCAGCCCGCACCATGATTGATGCCCTGTCCGATGTCTCGAGCAACGCGCTGGTTCCCATGGCCGACAACCTTTCGCAGGCCACGCCCGGCAAGCTGTTCCAGGACGGCATGATTAACGTGTCCGCGCTGCAGGCCGTTGCCGATTCGCTTTCCGATAGCTCCAAGGTGTTCAAGAGTGCCAACGAGAAGATCCAAGGCATTGGCGATACTCATATTTCCCAGGTGACCGAGCTGGTCGATAAGGCCAAGGACGGCTTTGCCACCCTCAACGGCGCGGTTGACGCGGCGGAGAAGGTCGCCCCCGTCCTTCCCCAGATGCTCGGCGCCAACGGCCAGACGCGCAACTACCTTATGTACGCCATGAACAACGTCGAGATTCGTGCTTGCGGCGGCTTTGGCGGTTCGCAGGGCCTGATTTCGGTCACTGCCGGCCAGATGTCGATTGGCGAGTTTGTTCCCCGCATTGGACTCAGCGAGGATGAGGCAGGCGAGAGCGGCGTCGAAGAGGATGAGGCGCTGTTCGGCAACCTCAGAAACCTGTACAACTCGGGCAATACCTATTCGCCTGATTGGCCCCGCAACTCGCAGCGTGTCGCAGCCCTGTGGAAATCTCAATATGGTCAGGACGTTGATGGCGTCATCGGTATCGACCCGGTGTTCCTGCAGTACCTGCTGGGCCTGGTCGGTAACGTGTCGCTGCCCGACGGAACGGTTGTCGACGGCACCAACGCCGCAAAGGTCCTCATGCACGATGTGTACTGGAACTATCCGGTCGAGGAGTCTGACGGCATCTTTGCATCCGTCGCCAGCGCTGCCTTCGACAAGATCCTTGGCGGTATCGGCGATGTCGATGTTACGAAGCTTGTCAGCGCCGTTGAGCGCGGTGCCGAAGAGGGCCGCCTGATCGCTTGGATGAGAAACGATGATGAGCAGAATGCCATCAAAGAGACGGGCATTGACGCTTCGCTGCCCGATCCGGATGATCCGAGTGCCGATCCCGTTGCCGGCGTTTACTTTAACAACCTGAGTTTCTCCAAGCTCGACTGGTACCTGAACGCCGACACACAGATTGGCCAGGGCATCAAGAACGGTGACGGCACGTGCTCGTATCGCATCACCGTTACCCTGACGAACATCATGACGCAGGAGGAGGCCGGCAAGCTGCCCGACTACGTCGCGGCGAGCGCGCCCGATGCCGCGCGCGACGACGAGCGTCTGAATGTCTCGTTGTTTGCCCCGACGGGCGGCAACATCAGTGACCTTACGGTTGAGGGCACCCAGTTTGGTCTTGGCGCCGCTACGTGGCATGGAATCCCCTTCTATTCGGGTACCGTTGACCTGCATGCTGGCGAGACGACGACGATCACGTATACGCTGACCACGTCGGCCGAGGCGGGGGACAAGCCGCTTACGCTGCGTCAGACTCCTACATGCCAGGCGGCTCGCGACAGCGCGTCGGCGTAGGGTTTTTCTGGTAGCGCAGATAATCGAGTACCATTTTGGGGCGGACAGGCAATCTGTCCGCCCCTATTTTGTAAGGAGAGCGCATGAAGTACTTTGGCACCGACGGCTTTCGCGGTGAGGCCAACGTTGGGCTGACGGTAGAGCACGCTTATAAGATTGGCCTTTTTGTGGGCTGGTATTACGGCGCCAACCGCAGTGCTAAGGCTCGCGTGATCGTGGGCAAGGACACACGTCGCTCGAGTTATATGTTCGAGGCGGCGCTGGTGAGCGGCCTGGTCGCGAGCGGTGCGGACGCCTATATGCTGCACGTGATCCCCACGCCGGGCGTAGCGCATCAGACCGTGGAAGGCTGCTTCGATTGCGGCATCATGATCAGCGCGAGCCACAACCCGTTTTGCGATAACGGCATTAAGCTCGTCAATAGCGACGGTTTTAAGATGGACGAGGACGTACTGGAGCTCATCGAGGACTACATCGATGGCAAGAGCGAGGTGCCGCTGGCCACGGGCAACCACATCGGCGCCACGGTGGACTACATGCAGGGCCGCATCCGCTACTATGCCTCGCTCATCGCAAGCGCGAACTTTTCGTTGCAGGGCGTCAAGATCGGTATCGACTGCGCCAACGGCTCGGCTTCCTCGGTGGCCAAGCCGGTGTTTGACGCACTCGGTGCCGACGTGCGCGTGATCAACGCCGCGCCCGACGGCTTTAACATCAATGTCGACTGCGGCTCCACGCATATGGAGCGCCTGCAGCGCCACGTGGTGGAACAGGGTCTGGATGTGGGCTTTGCCTACGACGGCGATGCCGACCGCTGCCTGGCCGTGGACGAGCGCGGCCGCGTGGTCGACGGCGACCAGATCCTGTACGTGTGCGGCGTGTACCTGAACAAGCACGGGCGTCTCTCGGGCGGTACCGTGGTACCGACGATCGCCAGCAACTTTGGTCTGGTCAAGTCGCTGGAGCTTGCCGGACTGAGCGCCGTGACCAGCGGCGTGGGCGACCGTCACGTGTATGCCAAGATGCGCGAGGGCGGCTACAGCCTGGGCGGCGAGCAGACGGGCCATACGATCTTTGGCGATATCGAGCGCACGGGCGACGGCATTATGACCTCGCTGCGCGTGATGGAAGTGATTCGTGCCGAGCGCGAGACACTCTCGCAACTCACGGCTCCGTGCAGGCTGCTGCCACAGGCGCAGGTGGCCGTGCACGTGGCGGACAAGGACGCCGCGCTCGAGAACATGGGCGTGCAGAACGCCATCGCCGAGGCCGAGGCTGCGCTGGCAGGCGAGGGCCGCGTGCTCGTGCGCAAGAGCGGAACCGAGTCTGTGATTCGCGTTTTGGCCGAAGCCCCCGACCAAGCATCCGCCGATGCTGCCATGAAGCGCATCGCCAACGCGCTCGAGGCTCTGTAAGGTAGTCATTGGGGACGTTCTTAAACGACTAGGTGGAAAGGGGACGCTGCGGATTGGTTCCGCGGCGTCCCCTTTGCGTTGGCGTGTCGGTTATGCCTTACAGCTCGTAGAGCGTGGTGAACTTGTCCTGCAGGTAGCTGCAGTAGTAGCGGGCGTCAAAGTCCATGCCGCAGGCGCCCTTGATGAGCTCCGGCGCGTCCTTGGCGCGGCCCCACTGCCAAATGTGCTCGCCCAGCCAAGCGCGGACGGGCGCCAGATCGCCGCTCGCGCAGGCACCGGTAAGGTCGACGCCGTCGCGGCACATGGCCGGCACAAACATGGCGTCGTAGGCGCTGCCCAGCGCATAGGTGGGGAAGTAGCCAAACGAGCCACCGCTCCAGTGCGTATCCTGCAGGCAGCCGTGCGTGTCGTCGGGAACGGGAATGCCCAGGTACTCGTCCATAAAGCGATTCCAAAGCGCGGGGATATCCTTGGCCATGGCCTCGCCGGCAAACAGCATGCGCTCGATCTCGTAGCGCACCATAACGTGCAGCGGATAGGTGAGCTCATCGGCCTCGGTGCGGATCAACGACGGCTGCGCGATGTTCACGGCGCGGTAGAGCGTGTCCTCGTCGACGTCGCCGTAGACCTCGGGTGCGTGGCGGCGCAGCACCTCGAGCAGCGGTCCCATAAAGGCGCGGCTGCGACCCACGGTGTTCTCGAAGAAGCGGCTCTGGCTCTCGTGGATGCCCATGGAGGTGCCACCCTCAAGACAGGTGCGCGCATAGGCAGGATTGACGCCCAGCTCGTACATGGCGTGTCCCGCCTCGTGGATGATGCTGTAGACGTTGGAGATGCAATCGTCCTCGTAGATGTGTGTCGCGATGCGCGCGTCACCCACGGCAAAGCCCTCGCTAAACGGGTGCTCGGTAAAGGCAAGCGTGGTGTCGTCCAGGTTCAGGCCGACAAGCTTCATAAGGTCGAAGCTCATGGCGCGCTGGGCGGCCTCGGGCACGCGGGCGTGCAAAAAGTCGGCATCGGGCTGCTGGCTGCGCTCGCCGATGGTGTGCACGAGCGGCACGACCGTCGCCTTGACCTCATCGCAAAACGCATCGAAGCTCTTGGCGGAAAGGCCGCGCTCGTACTGGTCGAGCCAAACATCGTATGGGTCGCGCTTGGGGTCCATAAGTTCGGCCTGATGCTTAAGCTGGGCGACGATCCTATCCACATAGGGCTCAAAGCTCGCCCAGTCATTGGCCGTCTTGGCCTTGTGCCACACGGCATCGGCCTCGCAGGTGAGCCTGGTCCAGGCCTCGGCCTCCTCGGTGGGGATGACGCTTGCCTCGCGCTGGTCGCGACCGAGCACACGGATCTCGTCGAGCAGCTGCGGGTCGTCAATTTTGCCGCCGGCGACGGTCTCGCGCGCTAACGAGCGTACGAGCTCAACGGACTTCTCGCTGGTCAGCAGCTTGTGATGCTCGCCGGCAAGCGTGCCCATGGCGTCGGCACGGGCGGCAGCACCATTGGCAGGAGCAATCGTCGCTCCATCGAACTCGGCAATCTTGAGCAGGTACTCACGAGTCCACAGCTTGCCCTCGAGTTTGCGGAACTTTTTGACGGCCTTGTCGACTTTAGCGGCCTTGACGCCCTTGGCGGCCTTTGCCACGGCGGCCTTGGCCTTCTTATCGAGTTTCTTTCCCATACCGTATCCTTAATCTCGCAGGCCGAGCGCCGCAGGCGGATGCACGGCCAGTTTGCACAACTACCTGCCTTGTACCCAGCACGAACAAAACGGAACGCGGCGATGCGCTCGCGAAATGTGTTATCCTATAGCCCAATGCGTTGACGGAGAGGGTTTTGCCCGCCGTGTCGCCGGCAAGAGAGGGAAGGTCATGGGCTGCAAGCCTTCCTGCGGTGGCAAGGGCCAAGCGTTCACTCCCGAGCAGCGACCTCAACGGGCGCGCGGCCAGTGGCAGCAAAGCCCCACTAGGGAAGCCGTGAGCCTCGCGACAAGGGGCAAAGAGTGGGCGCGGCGGGCCAGACATCCGCCGGGTCAAACAAGGTGGTACCGCGGAATTTAACCGTCCTTGGGCAATGCACATGCCCGAGGGCGGTTTTTTGTTACCGAACCGGGCCGCGCATCCGCAGCATCGGGCGGCGTCAGCCGTCCCGGAGCGCGGATGCGCGAGAGACGAAAGGGAAGACATGAGTCTGATTGATGATCTGGTCAAACTCGAGGAAGAGGCCAAGGAGCTCGTCACTAGCGCCGACGACGCCGCAAAGCTCGAGGCTGCACGCGTTGAGCTGCTCGGTCGCAAGGGCCGCATCACCGGCCTGATGCGCATGATGGGCAAGCTCGCCCCCGAGGATCGTCCCGTGATGGGCAAGCGCGCCAACGAGATGCGCCAGCTGATCCAGAGCATGCTCGACGAGCGCACCACCGAGATGAAGGACGCCGCCCTCAAGCACGCACTCGAGCACGATGCCGTCGACATCACGCTGCCGGGCATCCGTCCGCAGATCGGCCACCAGCATCTGATCAAGCAGATCATCGAGGAGGCCGAGGACATCTTCTGCGGTATCGGCTACACCGTCGAGTCCGGCCCCATGGTCGATACCTCCTACTACAACTTCACCGCGCTCAACGCGCCCATGGATCACCCGAGCCGCTCGGCTCGCGACACGTTCTATGTGGTCGACAACAACCCCGGCAGCGTCGCGCATCCCGAGGCTCACGCTCACGGCGAGTCCGACGTGCTGCTGCGCACCCAGACCTCGGGCGTGCAGATCCACACCATGGAGTCGCAGAAGCCGCCCATCTACATGATCTGCCCGGGCACCGTCTACCGTCCCGACACGGCCGACGCCTGCCACCTGCCGCAGTTCAACCAGATCGAGGGCCTGGTCGTCGACGAGGGTATCACCTTTGGCGATCTTAAGGGCACGCTCGACTACTTTGTTAAGTGCATGTTTGGCGAGGATCGCAAGACGCGCTATCGCCCGCACTTCTTCCCCTTCACCGAGCCTTCCTGCGAGGTGGACGTGAGCTGCCACGTGTGCGGCGGCAAGGGCTGCAACTTCTGCAAGCACAGCGGCTGGATCGAGATCCTGGGCTGCGGCATGGTCGCCCCCAACGTCCTGATCAACTGCGGCATCGACCCCGAGAAGTACACCGGCTTCGCCTTTGGTATTGGCGCCGAGCGCGTCGCGGCACTGCGCTACGACCTGCCCGACCTCAGAACTCTCATGACGGGCGATATGCGCTTCTTGAATCAGTTCTAGGCTGCGGCTTGCCCAAGCACGGCACCTCGGCGCTCATTCGTCGCTTGCGTACCAAAGTACGCGGCGCTCCTCTTTCGGGCCG
>USMA01000016.1 GCA_900555765.1 uncultured Collinsella sp. | reverse complement strand
GCTTCCGAGAGTGAGTCCGCAAGCTCGTCGAGCGCTCGGGTGTCATCGGATACCTTGGCATACATGGTGGGATCAAAGGCATCTGTAAGCTTAGGTGCCGCCGCGTGGAAACAAGCATCGCCGCAGCCGGACACGCATCGTGTCTGCGAAAGCGCGCATGCCATAAACCCAACTGTACGAAACACCTTGTCGCATAAAAGGCATGCCTCAAACAGCGAGCGGCTGTACATCACGCCAGAGGTCTGAGCGACTAGGCCGCCTAAAATCAACTGAGGCAGCCCGGCCACCATCGAAGATTTACTATCAATGGAAATATGAGTAGCATCCAAGACGCGCGAATGGCGCTCTCGATGTGCATCATAGCGGTCGAGCGACACCGTGGGGAACACCATGTCTGCCGCTGTATCGCACGCGATATCGACCATCTTGGAAAGGGACTGCGGAGCAAGCCACTCATCGGCGTTCATAGCGATGATTTGAGAGCCACGCGAGGCAGCAAAACCGGCACGAAGACAAGCACCGCGCTTCGCGTCCTCGACGTCAATCAAATCAATATGAATGTCCCTGTCGGCAGCAACTTGAAGAGAATGGCGCTCACCGGGCGCAGCATCGCGTCAGACAACGACAATCTGCAAATCGTAGAGGTCTTGGTTCTGGATACTCTCGAGCGCACGCATCGCATAGCTGGGCGAACCTTCTACCACAAGGATCACCGAAAGTCGCGGATGCGAGCCACGTCGAACCAAATTATCCGTCCTCTCGACAGCAATGAATCAAACCGTGGTTCATGGTACACCCCGGCAATAAAAGCAATGAGACACCGGTTGTATTGCACGCCAAGAACAGATGTTGCACACGCGCAGCCCACAGATGACAGGGTCGACGCACGACGCGTCGAGCCCTCCCCTAGTCGAGCACGACAAGCTCGGCGGGATCATAATCCACGCCCATAAACGTAAGGCCGCAGGCAGGAGCCGTGGGGCCCGCAGCGGTACGGTCGCAAGCATCGATGACCTCGCGCATCCACTCGGGTTCACGGCGATGCATGCCAATCTCGACAAGCGTGCCCACGATCGTACGAACCATCGAATGCAGAAACGCATTACCCTCGATGGTAAACGTCAGGATGTCCTCGCCAAACGCAACCTCATGGCCAAACTCGGCACGCATCACGCAGCGATGCGTGGGCTTGCCAACGGCCGAGGCAACCTTGCAAAAGCTTTTAAAGTCCTGCTCGCCTAAAAGCGCAGGGCAGGCGGCCGCCATCGCATCGACGTCGAGGGGATAGCGATGCCACCACACAGCACCGCGTGACAGCACGGGCCGCGCATCACGGTCGGCAATGCGATAGGTGTAAGTGCGAGAACGCGCGTCAAAGCGCGCAGAAAAGCCCTTACGAGCCTTGTAGACCTCGTTGATGGCGATATCTTTGGGAAGGAGGGCATCCATAGCCCTCAGCCACCTACGGCGCGTACAAGCGAGCTCAGCGTCCGTTACGGGCACGCTGATGTATTGGGCCACCGCATGCACGCCGGCATCGGTACGCCCCGCGCACGTAAGATCGATTGGGCGGCGAAGCAGCGTCTCGATGGCTCGACGTAGCTCACCCGCAACCGTCGTCTGTCCCGGCTGCACGGCAAATCCGCTATACGACGAGCCATCATAGGCCACGCGGAAAACGAGCGTGGCATCGAGCTCTGGAATCGAATTGAAATCAGACGGCGCAGTCATGGGCGCTCCCAACAAACAAGTAACGGTTTCGCGACAAAAAAAGAGGGGTACGCGAACGTACCCCTCGAATATAGCCTATGCAGACGGAATGTCTACTCAGCGGTCTCCTCAGCAGGAGACTCCTCGACAGCCTCGACCTTCTTGGGAGCAGCGGCCTTCTTGGGGGCCGGAGCAGCCTTCTTGGCCTTAGGCGTGCAAGGCTCGGTGACGAGCTCCATGATAACGATGGGAGCGTTGTCGCCCTTGCGGTTACCGAGCTTCATGATGCGGGTGTAACCGCCGTTGCGGTCCTGCCACATGCCCTGAGCAGCCTTGTCGAAGATCTCGGCAACGAGCTGCTTATCGCCGAGCTTGGCGATAGCCAGACGACGAGAATGCAGGTCGCCCTTCTTGGCCCAAGTGATGATCGGGTCGACGACCGAACGCAGCGCCTTAGCGCGGGTCTCGGTGGTCTTGATGCGGTCGTTCTCGAAGAGGGCCTTAGCAAGGCTCTTCTTCATGGCCTTGGTGTGGCTCGCATCGGTGCCGAGCTTCAGGCCCTTCTTAACGTTGTGACGCATGGTCTAGTTTCTCCTCAAATATGCGAAGCATTAAGCCTTCAGGCTCAGGCCCATGGACTCAAGCTTGTCCTTCACTTCCTCGATCGACTTAACACCAAAGTTACGGATGTTGAGCAGATCGTTCTCCGAGAACTCAACGAGCTGACGGACCGAGTGAATGCTGGCGCGCTTAAGGCAGTTGTAGGAACGGACGGAAAGGTCCAGCTCCTCGATCTGCTTGTCCAGCTCGGCGTTGTCGTTGGTGACCTCGGGAGCGAAGATCGAAGCCTCCTCCTCGACCTCGGGGGTCTCGGCAAGGTTCATAAAGGCGGCCATATGCTGGTTGATGATATTGGCAGCCTGGACCACGGCGTCGCGCGGGGCGATGGAGCCGTTGGTCTCGATCTCGAGGACAAGGCGGTCGTAGTCGGTGTGCTGACCGACACGGCAAGCCTCAACGAGCTTGGCGCAACGGGAAACCGGCGAGTACAGCGAGTCGACGTGGATCACACCGATGGGATCGTTGTCGCGCTTGTTGGCCTCGCCAGAGACATAGCCGCGGCCATAGCCGATGCGCATGCTCATGGTGAGATGGCCACCCTCGGTGAGCGTAGCGATATGCTGCTCGGGGTTGACCAGCTCAAACTCGGACGGAATAAAGAAGTCCGCACCGGTGACCTCGCAGGGGCCGTCAACCGAAATGGTGGCGGTCGCCTCGTCGGTCGTGCCGAGAGCCCTGAAGACAAGACCCTTGACATTCAGGACGATGTCGGTGACATCCTCGACCATGTTAGGGATGGTCATGAACTCGTGCTGCGCACCATCGATCTGAATAGCCTCGACGGCGGCACCCTCGAGCGAGGACAGAAGAACGCGACGAAGGGAGTTACCCAGCGTATCGCCGTAACCACGCTCGAGCGGCTCGACGGAGACACGAGCAGACGTCTCGTTGATCTCTTCGACCTGAACCTGAGGCCTAATGAATTCTGACATGTATTACCTCCAGCCTCAGCAGCCCGGATGGACTACTTAGAGTAGAGCTCGACGATGAGCTGCTCGTTGATATCACCGCTGATCTGCTCACGCGTCGGCAGAGCGAGCACGTTACCAGACAGCTTCTCGATATCGACCTCGAGCCAGCCAGGGACCTCAAAGCGCTCGGAGGAAATCAGGGCCTCCTTGATGGGGAGGAGGTCACGGAACTTCTCGCCGACAGCGACGACGTCGCCGGCCTTGACGCGGTAGGACGGGATGTCCACGCGCTTGCCGTTCACGGTGAAGTGACCGTGACGGACGGACTGACGAGCCTCTTTGCGGGTGCGGGCGAAGCCAAGACGGAAGACGACGTTGTCGAGGCGAGACTCAAGGATGATCATGAGGTTCTCACCGGTGACGCCGTTCATCTTACGGGCCTTGTTGAAGTAGCCGTGGAACTGCTTCTCCAGAACGCCATAGATGAACTTGACCTTCTGCTTCTCGCGCAGCTGCATGCCGTACTCAGATTCCTTGCGACGGCGCTTGGGCTGACGGATAGATTCCTTCTTGCTGCTGTAACCGAGCTCAGCGGGATCGATCCCGAGCTGACGGCAGCGCTTAAGAACAGGAGTCCTGTCGATTGCCATATTGATACGATCCTTTCAGTTACACGCGGCGACGCTTCTTGGGGCGGCAGCCGTTGTGCGGAATGGGGGTCTTGTCCTGGATGCTCGAGACCTCGAGGCCAGCAGCCTGGAGGGAGCGGATGGCGGTCTCACGACCGGAGCCGGGGCCCTTGACGAAGACGGAAACCTTCTTCATACCGTGCTCCATGGCCTGCTTGGCAGCAGCCTCGGCAGCCATCTGGGCAGCAAACGGCGTGGACTTACGGGAGCCCTTGAAGCCCACCTGGCCAGCCGACTTCCAGGAAATGACGTTGCCCTGGGGATCGGTGATCGAAACGATCGTGTTGTTGAACGTAGAACGAATGTGAGCCTGGCCCACGGAAATGTTCTTACGGTCCGCGCGCTTCAGACGGGCAGCGCGAACGTTCTTCTTAGCAGTAGCCATCTATCTAGCGCTCCTTATTTCTTCTTCTTAGCACCGATCTGACGCTTCGGGCCCTTGCGGGTACGAGCGTTAGTGTGGGTGCGCTGGCCGCGGACCGGGAGGCCCTTGCGGTGACGAAGGCCGCGGTTGCAGCCGATGTCCATAAGGCGCTTGACGTTCTGGTTGCGCTCACGGCGGAGGTCGCCCTCAACCATGATCTGGTTCTTATCGATATAATCGCGGATGGCGTTAACCTCATCCTCGGTGAGGTCCTTAACGCGCGTATCCACGTTAACGTTGCACTCGACGCAGATCTTCGTCGCAGTGGTGCGGCCGATGCCGTAAATGTAGGTCAGACCGATCTCAACGCGCTTCTCACGCGGGAGGTCGACACCATTAATACGGGCCAACGTAGTCTCCTCTCTTAACCCTGACGCTGCTTATGACGGGGGTTCTCGCAAATGACGAGGACCTTGCCATGGCGCCTAATGATTTTGCACTTATCGCACATCTTCTTGACCGAAGGACGTACCTTCATCGTTCTTCCTTTCGGTAGCGCTCAAACTACTTCCCTACTATCTACTCGCCCAGCCGCAGGCGTTTAAAACTATGGCTGGTCTTCACACACAATCCGACCGTAGGTTGAGCTAAGCCTGCAGCCGGAAATGGAGTGCGTGTATGCGTGCCGCTATTTATAGCGATAGGTGATGCGGCCGCGGGTCAGGTCGTACGGGGAAAGCTCCACGACAACCCTGTCACCGGGGAGAATGCGGATGTAATTCATTCGGATCTTGCCAGAAATGTTGCACAGAACCGAATGACCGTTCTCGAGCTCAACCTTAAACATGGCGTTGGGCAGCGGCTCTTTTACCGTACCCTCGAGCTCAATTGCGTCTTCCTTCTTCACAAGCAATCATCTTTCTCTAGAAAACGACAGCGATTGAGTATTCTACAATACGCATGCACGTATCGTAATATCTTCGTAATGGCTCCACAACTAAGTGGAACTTGTTACATTTCTCCGCCTTGGAGCGAACACCAAGCACCTTGCGCGTCGGTGGTGAGAATCACCGGACCGTCATTGGTAATGGCGACGGTATTCTCGTAGTGCGCGGCGGGCAGGTGGTCGTTGGTCGTAACGATCCAACCATCGGAGCCCGTGCTCACATGGTTGGAACCCAACGTAACCATCGGCTCGATGGCAATGACCATGCCGGCCTGGAGTCGAACGCCCCTCCCCTTCTTTCCATAGTTAGGAACGTTGGGGTCCTCGTGCATCACGCGGCCAATGCCATGGCCCACATAATCACGAAGCACGCCGTAACCGTGAGACTCGGCGAGGGACTGAACGGCATAACCGACGTCCCCGATATGGTTACCGGGAACAGCCTGCTCGATGGCAGCCTTAAGGCAATCGCGGGTGACCTCGCACAAAGCCTTGGCTTCGGGCGTGGGGGTGCCGACGAAAAACGTCCAAGCGTTATCGCCGACCCAACCGTCGACAACGGCTCCCGTATCGATGGAGATGATATCGCCATCGCGCAGGATCATGTCGGGGTTGGGAATACCGTGAACCACGGCATCGTTGATCGATGCGCAGATGGTTCCCGGGAACCCGCCGTAGCCCTTAAAGGCCGGGGTGCCGCCATGCATGCGGATAATCTGCTCCGCGAGCTGATCGAGCTCAAAAGTCGAAACGCCGGGGCGCACCATGGCTCCAACGTGGCGGAGCGCCATCTTAGATAGCGCTCCTGCCTTCTTCATCTGCTCGATTTGCGTTGCAGACTTAATCTTGATCATAGACCGAGAGCCTCTTTGACATCCCCGTACACGGTCTCGCGAGCCTGGTCACCGTTGACCGACTTGAGCAGCCCCTGGCCACGATAGTAGTCGACGAGCGGACTCGTGGACTTCTCGTAGACGTCGAGACGGTTCTTGATGGTCTCGGGCTTGTCGTCGTCGCGCTGATACATCTCGCCTGCGCACTTGGGGCAGGTAGCATCGGCAGCGGTGCCGGTGTAACCGCAGGCGCGGCAGGTGCGACGCGAAGACAGACGATCGATGATGACCTCGGGGGCCACATCGACCAGAAGGGCGCAGTCGATCTCGCGACCCATGGCGGAGAGCTCGGAATCGAGCGTCACAGCCTGGGCGGTGTTGCGCGGGAAGCCGTCGAGAATGAAGCCCTGCTGGGCGTCATCGGCGGCAAGGCGCTCCTTGACAAGGTCGATCACGAGCTGGTCGGGGACGAGCTCGCCAGCATCCATGTACTTCTTAGCCTGAATACCAAGCTCGGTGCCACCCTTGCCGGCAGCACGCAGCAGGTCGCCCGTGGAAATGTGAGCGACGCCAAACTCGGCGACGAGCTCCTGTGCGACGGTGCCCTTACCGGCACCCGGAGCTCCGAGCAATACGAGGTTCATGAGCAATCCTCCTCTAGCCTATTTAAAGAATCCATCGTAATCATACATCTTGATCTGGCCTTCGAGCTTATCGACCGTGTCGAGCACGACGCCGACCATGATGAGGATGGACGTGCCGCCAAATGCCTGAATCAGCTGGTTACCCGTGAAGGAGAAGATGATCGAAGGCACGATGGCGATGAGCGCCAAAAAGACAGCGCTTGGAAGCGAGATCTTGTTGAGCGCGTTCTTGATGTAGGCCGCGGTAGCCCTACCCGGACGCACGCCCGGAATAAAGCCGCCCTGCTTCTTAAGGTTGTCGGCCGTATCATCGGGGTTGAACACCATGGAGGTGTAGAAGTACGCGAAGAACACGATGAGGACAACGTTAAGCACCCAGTTGAGCCAGCCGCGCGAAAGCGCAGAGGCAACTGCCTGGATCCAGCCGATGCCGGGGAAGAACACGGCAATCTGAGCCGGGAAGTACAGCAGCGCCGAAGCGAAGATGATCGGCACGACACCCGCGGTGTTGACCTTGATGGGCAGGTAGGTGGTCTGGCCACCCATCATGCGACGGCCCACGACGCGTTTGGCGTAGGAGACCGGGATGCGGCGCTGGCCGCGCTCAAGGAAAACAATCAGCGGGATAACCAGCAGGATGATGGCGCAGATGATCACCATGGTGATGATGCCACCGGCATTACCCTCGGTGCTGGAGAAGATGGCCTGCGGGAGACCGGCCATGATGTTCGCGAAGATGATCAGCGACATGCCATTGCCGATACCGCGCTGGGTGATGAGCTCACCAATCCACATGATCAGCATGGCGCCCGCGGTGAGCGTACCGACGATCATGAGGTCGAAGATGATCTCGGGAGCGCCGGCGCCATTGAAGCTGATGCCGAAGCTCTTAAAGAGGAAGAGGTAACCCACGGAGTTGAGGATTGCCAGAGCCAGGGTGAGGTAACGCGAATACTGCGTAATCTTGGTCTGACCGACCTCGCCCTCGCGGGCAAGCTCATGCAGGGAAGGCACAACGGCCTGGAGCATCTGGAGGATGATCGAGCTGGTGATGTAAGGCATGATGCCCAGCGAAAACACCGACACATAGCTCAAAGCGCCGCCAGAGAAAAGATTCAGGAGGGCCATAGCACCTGCGGCGCCCGAATTGTTATCGGTCGAGAAAAGGCCCAGCATCCCCTGGAAGGGAATGCCGGGCACAGGAACGTGCGCACCAATGCGGTACACGACGAGCATAGCTATGGTAAAAAGAATCTTTTCGCGCAATTCTTTGATGCGGAAAGCATTCTTAAGACCATTTAGCACGGCAGCTCGACCTTTCCGCCGGCGGCCTCGATCTTGGCCTGCGCAGATGCGCTGACCTTGTCGACCTTGACCGTGAACTTCTTGGTGAGCTCACCATTGCCGAGCACCTTGACGGGCTCGAACTCGCTCTTGGTGATGCGAGCGGCCTTAAGAGCGGCACCGTCGATCACAGCGCCGTCCTCGAACTTGCGCTCGAGACGCTCAACGTTAACAGCGGTGTACTCGATACGACGGGGGTTGCGGAAGCCCGGAAGCTTGGGCAGGCGCATAGCCAGCGGAGTCTGGCCACCCTCGAAGCCGGCACCCTTGGTGCCGCCAGAGCGGGAACCCTGGCCCTTCTGACCGCGGCCAGAAGTGGTGCCGTGACCCGAAGAATTGCCACGGCCGACGCGCTTGCGGTTCTTGGTGGAACCGGGCGCGGGAGTAAGATCGTGAAGCTGCATTTGCTACTCCTCTACAATCTCGACAAGGTGCTTGACCTTGAAGATCATGCCGCGGACGGACTCGTTGTCAGCAATCTCGCGAACCTCGCGGATCCTGTGGAGACCGAGGGCACGGACAGTACGGACCTGGTCCTGCTTGCAACCGTTGGTGCTGCGGACCTGCTTGATCTTGATGGTGTCAGCCATGCTTAGTTCTCCTTACCGACGAACATCTCGGAGACCGTCAGGCCACGGCGAGCCGCGACGTCCTCAGGGCTGGAGAGCTCCTTGAGGCCCTCGACGGCAGCCTTGATGATGTTGAGGCCGTTGTCGGTACCGAGGGACTTGGACAGGACGTTCTTGATGCCAGCAAGCTCGAAGAGGGGACGCACAGCGCCGCCGGCGATAACGCCGGTACCCTCGACAGCGGGCTTGATGATAATGCGGCCGGCACCAAAGTGACCGAGAACCTCGTGCGGGATGGTGCCCTGATCGGTCACCGGCACGTGGAACATGTTCTTCTTGGCATCGAGAGACGCCTTGGAGATGGCCATGGGCACCTCAGCGGACTTGCCCATGCCAACGCCGACGTTGCCCTTGCCGTCGCCAACGACGACGAGAGCGACGAGGCGCATGCGACGACCGCCCTTGACGGTCTTCGACACGCGGTTGATGTAAACGACGCGCTCCTCGAACTCGGAGGCCTCGCGCTGCTGCTTCTGATTACGAGCCATGTGCTACATACCTCCTAGAACTCGAGACCGGCGGCACGAGCACCGTCGGCGAGGGCCTTGACGCGGCCATGGTAGATACGGCCACCGCGATCGAAGGCGACCTTGGTGATGCCGGCCTCGATGGCGCGCTTGCCAACGAGCTGACCGACCTTCTCCGCAGCCTCCTTGTTCGAGGTGTGGGTGCCCTTGAACTCGGCCTCGAGGGTCGAGGCAGAGACGAGCGTCAGGCTGGAGCCCTTGCTGTCGTCGATGATCTGGGCATAGATGTTGGCGTTAGTACGGGTCTCGCGAAGACGCGGACTCTCGGAGGTACCCGAGACCTTGCCGCGCACACGACGCTGACGACGCTTGAGGCCTTCCAGCTTCGCCTTATGCTTGTTCATACGTAAACTCCTAAAAAGGTTGATCTTGCCAGCACCTGACGGGGTGCTGGTCTTATGCGAGTGAGTCGGTTACGACTACTTGGCGGCCTTACCCAGCTTGCGGCGGATGTGCTCGCCAACGTAGTGGATACCCTTGCCCTTGTAAGGCTCGGGAGGACGATGGCCGCGGATCTCAGCGGCGATCTGACCGACCTGCTGCTTGTTGATACCCTTGACGTTCACGTGGGTGTTGTCAGGAACCTCGAAGGTGATGCCCTCGGGAGCCTCGACGATCACGGGGTGCGAGAAACCCAGGGAGAACTCGAGGTTCTTGCCCTTCTGCTGCACGCGGTAACCGACGCCGGCGAGCTCGAGCTTCTTCTCGAAGCCCTCGGAAACGCCAACAACCTTGTTGTGGATGAGGGCGCGGGTGAGGCCGTGGCGGGCACGGGTCTCACGCTCGTCGTCGGGACGGGAAACGGTGAGGACGTTGTCCTCGACGTTGATAGCGAGCTTCTCAAAGACATCGAGCTCGAGCTGGCCCTTGGGGCCCTTGACGACAACGTTGTTGCCGTTGACTGCCACTTCGACTCCGGCGGGAATCTGGACAGGCTTATTACCGATACGAGACACGGTGATCTCCTTTCCTTCTACCTACCGAGCGAATTACCAGACGTAAGCGATGATCTCGCCGCCGACGTTGTGCTTGCGAGCATCGCGGTCGGGCATAACGCCATGGCTGGTGGAAATAATGGCGGTACCAAGGCCACCGCGGACGCGGGGCATGTCGGCAACGCCGGTGTACTTACGCAGGCCCGGCTTGGAAATGCGGCGGATGCCGTTGATGACCTTAGCCTTCTTGGGACCATACTTAAGCGTGATGTGCAGAGTCTTCTGGGGAACGGTGTCCTCGACATCGTAGCCCTCGATGTAGCCCTCCTCGTGCAGAACACGAGCGATCTCGACGAGCTTCTTGCTGCTCGGCATGGAGACCGTGGCCTTGTTCACAGAGTTAGCGTTACGGATGCGCGTAAGCATATCTGCGATCGGGTCTGTAAGGTTCATACAGATTCTCCTTCGTTCTTGATGAACACGTGCTCTTGGTTCTTCGCCGCCCTTAACGGCAAAGCCTTTTTAGCGCGTTTTCCCTGTTCCAAACTGATGCTTGAAACGCTGGTAGTGACTTACCAGCTGGCCTTCTTAACGCCGGGAAGCTCGCCCTTGAGTGCAAGCTCGCGGAAGCAGACACGGCACAGGCCGAACTTGCGGTACACAGAGTGCGGACGGCCGCAGCGCTGGCAGCGCGTGTACTCACGAGTAGAGAACTTCTGCTTGCGATTGCACTTGACGATCATCGATGTCTTAGCCACTTATATCCTCCTCACATAGAGTATTGTTCGCCCCAAGCGCCGCCCCCCTTGTGGGAACGGCGCTTATAGGGCAGGTGAACCTATTTCTTGAACGGGAAACCGAAGGCGTCCAGAAGGGCCTTGGCCTCCTCATCGGTATTGGCGGTGGTCACGAAAGTGATGTCCATACCACGCTGGTGATCGACGGAGTCGAAGTCAATCTCGGGGAAGATGAGCTGCTCGGTAACGCCCATGGAGAAGTTACCACGGCCGTCGAAGCTCTTGGCGGAGATGCCGCGGAAGTCGCGGATACGGGGGATCGCGACGGAGGTCAGACGATCGAAGAACTCCCACATACGGTCGCCACGCAGGGTAACCTTGCAGCCGATCGGCATACCGGCGCGCAGGCGGAAGGTAGCGATGGACTTGCGGGCACGGGTGATCATCGGCTGCTGGCCGGTGATGGCGCGCAGGTCGCGCACGGCACCGTCGATGGCCTTGGAATCGGTAGCGGCCTCGCCGACACCCATGTTCACGACGATCTTCTCAAACTTGGGGATCATCATGACGTTCTCGTACTGGAACTTGTCCTGAAGCTGCTGCTTGACCTCGTTGTTGTACTTGGTCTTCAGACGCGGCACATACTTCTCTTCTGCCATTGTTCACTCCTTCTTGGGGTTTTAAGCACGGGGCGTGGCCACGATGGGTTGTCCTCGTGCCTCCTGACTGCATCCGCGCCGCTTATGGCATTTCGCGGTTTGGACTCGACGCAGCAGGAGCCGACAAAACAATCGGTACTATACGCGCATCGGGAGCGTATTTCCAGAAAAACCTCGTCTGCCTGCACAGCTCCACAACTCCCCCGCACATAGTGATCCCAAGA
>USMA01000015.1 GCA_900555765.1 uncultured Collinsella sp. | reverse complement strand
TCTCTTTTCAATTCCCCAATTTATACATCGCCGGTCGGCGAGGGTTGTCCAGGTGCCCGAGATTCCGAGCGACAAGCCCGACGACGCGTACTTAAGTACGCGAGGAGGGTTGGAGCCGGAAGGTCGGGTGCCTGGACAAGCCGCAGCATTAGAAGTCCAATCTCACAGGAATGCCCTGTGAGGCCATATACTCTTTGACTTCGCGAATGCTGAAGGTTCCAAAGTGAAAGACGCTCGCCGCCAGTACGGCATCGGCCTCGCCCTCGATCACCCCCTCGGCAAAATGCTCGAGCGTACCCACGCCGCCGCTCGCAATAACGGGAATCGGCACCGCGCGCGCCACGGCGCGGGTGAGCGCCAGGTCATAGCCGGCTTTGGTGCCGTCGCGATCCTTGCTGGTCAGTAGGATCTCGCCGGCACCGCGACGAGCCGCCTCCTCGGCCCACGCCACCGCGTCGATACCCGTGGCGTTGCGGCCGCCCGCGGTAAAGACCTCCCACTTGTCGGCTCCCGGCTCACCAGGCAAACCAACACGCTTGGCATCGATCGCCACGACCACGGCCTGGCTGCCAAACGCCGCGGCGGCCTGGCTGATCAACGACGGGTCGCGCACGGCGGCAGAGTTAAGCGACACCTTGTCGGCGCCGGCGGCAACCATGGTCCGCATGCCCGCCAAGTCGCGAAAGCCGCCGCCCACGGTATAGGGAATGGCCAGCTCCTCAGCAGCATGCGCCGCCATCTCGATAGTCGTCGCACGGTTGTCGCTTGTGGCGGTAATGTCCAGGAAGACGACCTCGTCCGCACCCTCGCGGTCGTAGGCGCGGGCCAGCTCCACCGGGTCGCCAGCATCGCGCAGGCTCACAAAGTTGACGCCCTTGACCACGCGGCCGTCCTTAACATCCAGGCAGGGAATCACGCGTTTGGTAAGCATGGGCTACTCCTCCCCTCGGACGGCGTCCAGTGCCTGGGCCAACGTAAAGTTGCCCTCGTAGAGCGCGCGACCGGTAATGGCACCTTCAATCGCGTCCTCACCCACCGCGGCCAGTGCGCGGATGTCGTCGAGCGTCGAGATGCCGCCCGACGCCACGACGGGAAAGCCCGCGACCTCGGCCACGTGGCGATACGTCGCCACGTCGATGCCCGTCTGCATGCCGTCGCGCGCGATGTCGGTGTACACCAGGTGCTTGCAGCCCAGCTCGGTGAGCTGTGCCACGGCATCGTCGAGTGACACGCCCGCGCCATCACGCCAGCCGTTCACCTTGACCTGACCGTCGCGCGCGGCGATGTCTGCCACCAGCAACTCACCAAAGCCTTGGGCCGCCACCTCGGCAAAACCCGGCTCGGTCACGAGCACCGTGCCCAGTGCGATGCGACGCGCGCCGTAGCCGGCCAGCTCGTCGATGCGTGCAAGCGAGCGAACGCCGCCGCCCACGTCCACAGACAGACCGTCGATGCCGCAGATGCCCTTAATCGCCGCCGAGTTGGCAGCGCACGTGTCCTCGTCCTCGCCAAAGGCAGCAGACAGGTCGACGACGTGCACCCAGCTCGCACCCTGCTCGGCAAATGAGCGGGCGACTGCCACGGGGTCGTCGGAATATACCTTGCAGCGGCTGCGGTCACCGCGCTCCAGGCGCACGACCTTGCCGCCGATCAGATCGATTGCGGGAAACAGGATCATCGGCCGGCCTCCTCGACGATGTTGACGAAGTTCTTAAGGATGCGCTGACCCAGCGCGGAGGATTTCTCGGGATGGAACTGGCAGCCCCACACGTTGCCGTGACGCACGATGCACGGGAAGCTCCGCGTATAGTGCGTGCGCGCCAGCACATCGGCGGCATCGGCATCGTCGGCCACCGCGTAGCTGTGGGTGAAGTACATGTTGGCACCCTCGGCAAAACCAGTAAGCAGCGGATCGGCCGCGCCGGCGGGCGTCATGTGCACCTGGTCCCAGCCCACGTGTGGCACCTTCAGGCGACTCGATTCCAAGCGCGTACACGAGCCGCGCATGATGCCCAGGCCATCGACCCAGGGGCCGCCGACCTGCTCGGAGGCACCGTCGTCCGCGTCCGCGCCCTCGTCCGCCGGCACGCCCTCGTCGCCGCGCTCAAAAAACAGCTGAAGGCCCAGGCAGATGCCGAGCAGCGGAGTTCCGGCGGCAACGGCGTCGAGCACGGCCGCCGCCTCGCCGCTTTGGCGCATAAAGGCAATCGCGTCGTAGAACGCGCCCACGCCCGGGATGACCAGGCCGTCGGCGTTGCGGATCTGATCCGGATCGTCCGATGTGCAGGCGGCGGCACCGGCGCGCGCAAGCCCGCGCACAACGCTCGACAAGTTGCCCTTGTGGTAGTCGACCACCACGACCTTCGGTTCGCCCACGCGACCCTCCTTTTCCCCATTCAAAACCTGTCCCTTTTTTGGCAGGTTACAGTGAACCCTTGGTGCTGGGGACGCCATGCACGCGGGGATCCAGCTCACAGGCATGGCGCATCGTGCGGCCCACGGCCTTAAAGGCGGCCTCGATAATGTGATGCGAGTTGCTGCCCGCCAGCTCGCGCACGTGCAGCGTGAGCTTGGCGTCGCGCGCAAAGGCGTAGAAGAACTCGACGGCCAGCTCGGTATCGAAGCTGCCCACGCGCTCGGTCGGCACGGGCAGCTCGCAGTAGGCCTGCCCGCGGCCCGAAATATCAACAGCAGCCATCACAAGTGTCTCGTCCATGGCGATCGCCGCGTCGGCAAAGCGCGTAATGCCCGCCTTGTCGCCCAGCGCCCGGCAAAATGCCTCGCCCAGCACAATACCCGCGTCCTCGACGGTGTGGTGCGCATCGACCTCCACGTCGCCTACCGCGTGCACCGTCAGATCGAACAGACCATGGCGGCCAAAAGCGTTGAGCATGTGGTCGAAAAACGGCACGCCGGTCGAGATATCGCACACGCCGCTCCCGTCCAGGTCGAGCTTGACGACAATATCGGTCTCCCCCGTCTTGCGGGTCACCTCGGCATAACGGCCCATCTACATCTCCTCCTTCACCAGCGCGGCAAACGCAGCCAGCACCTCGTCGTTTTCCTGCGGGGTACCCACGGTAATGCGTAGGCAGTCCGCGAGCCCCGGCGCGTAGCTAAAGTCGCGCACCAAAATCGAATACTCGTCGCGCAGACGCTCGCGCACGCGCGTGGCATGCGGCGTGCGCACGAGCTCATAGTTCGCCGCACTCGCCCACGCCTCCACGGTCAGACCCTCGGCAGCCTTTGCGCGCAGGGCGCACAGCTCGCGCTCGCGCTCGGAAGCAACCTGTGCCACCACGGGCGCGTACGCATCGCGGGCACGCACGCAGGCAAGCGCGGCGGCCTGGCTCAGAACGTTAACCGAATAAATCTGGCGAATCGCCGCGAACACGTCAATAACCTCGGGCGCCGCGATCACATAGCCCAGGCGCGTGCCGGCGGCGCCAAACGCCTTGGACAGCGTGTGCAGAATCACCAGGTTGGGATGCTCGGCGATAAGGCCTTGCGCCGTGGTGGCCGCGCCAAACGAATCGTCGGCAAACTCAACGTAGGCCTCATCGACCATTACCATGCCGGGGCACGCATCGCACAGGGCCGCGACAAAGTCGAGCGGCGCCACATCGCCCGTGGGATTGTTGGGCGAGGTCACGATGGCCAGGTTGCACTCCGGTGCCGCGGCGCGCACGGCTGCCTGGTCGAGCTCAAAGGTCGCCGGATCACGCCACACGTCGCGCACCTCGGTCTGACAGAGCGACGCAAAGAACGCGTACTCGCTAAAGCACGGCGGGCAGTTGAGCAGGGTCCGCCCCGCGCCGCCAAACGCCAGCAGATAGTTATAGAGCAGCTCGTCGCCGCCATTGCCCACGCAGATGCTCTCGCGCGTCACGCCATGCCAAGCGGCCAGCTCGTCGCGCAGGTCGTTGGACATGGGATCGGGATAGCGGTTGAGCGGCGTAGCGGCGAGCGCCGCGTCAATCGCCTCGCGCACGCCGGCCGGCACGGGATAGGTGTTCTCGTTGGCCGAAAGGTTGATGCGCGTGGGCGTAAAGTTGGGATCGTAGGGCTCAATGCCGGCCAAGTAGGGCTGGACGAGCTCCTTCATGCGGGGCGTCAGCTCGGCCATATTAGGCCTCCTCGCCGGTCGCGCCAGCGCTATCCGAGCCTGCAGCCGCCAGGTCCACGCCCTCGGCGACCGTCACGGTCGTATCGCCCGGCCAGGCGACCTTGGTCAGGTCGGCTGCAGCCAGCGACTCGGCACTCACGGCATCCTCGCCCTGCTCCAGCACGCGACGACGCAGGGCGGCAGAGAGCGCGTGCGCCCACAGGCCCTCGGCCTCGGCCAGGCGCTGCGTAGCGGGAGCGTCGGAGAGCAGACCCTCGGGCGTATAGCAAATGACGCTCGAGCGCTTAACGAACTCTTCGACCGAAAGCGGGTTGGAGAACATGGCCGTGCCGCCGGTCGGCAGCGTGTGGTTGGGGCCAGCAACATAATCGCCAAGCGGCTCGGAGCTCCAAGCGCCCACAAAGATGGCGCCGGCGTTGCGAATGCCGCCAAGCAGGCCCATTGCATCCTTGCAGTGCAGCTCCAGGTGTTCGGGCGCCACGGTGTTCACGGCCTCGACAGCGGCAGCCATGTCGGCGGCCACCACGATGGTGCCTTCGTTGTCGAGCGAAGCGCGCGTGATCTCGGCACGCGGCGACTGCGCCACCAGGATGTCGATGCCAGCCTCGACCTCGCGCGCAAACTGCTCGTCGCAAGTCACCAGATAGCAGGCTGCCAGCGGATCGTGCTCGGCCTGGGCCGTCAGGTCTGCCGCGACCACCATAGGCTTGGCCGTGGCGTCGGCCAGCACGCAGACCTCGGAGGGACCGGCGACCATGTCGATTCCCACGTCACCCGAGACGATCTGCTTGGCCGCGGCAACAAAGGCGTTACCCGGTCCGGTGATTTTGTCGACGCGCGGAATGGTCTCGGTACCATACGCAAGTGCGGCCACGGCCTGAGCGCCGCCCACCATATAGATCTCGTCCACGCCGCCGAGCTTTGCCGCGGCGAGCGTGTAGGGACTGATCAGGCCGTCTTTTTGCGGCGGGGTCACCATAACCACGCGCTTGACGCCGGCGACCTTGGCGGGAATGGCGTTCATGAGCACGGTGGAGGGATATTGCGCGCGGCCGCCCGGTACATAGATGCCGGCCGCCGCGAGCGGGGTTACCTTAACGCCGAGCATCGTGCCGTCCGCACGCGTGGTAAACCAGCTCTGCTCGACCTCGCGCTGGTGGAACTCGCGAATCTGACGCGCAGCCTTCTCGAGCGCGGCGACAAAAGCCGGATCGAGACCTTCGAGCGCGGCATCGATCTGCTCCTGCGGCAGACGGAAGCTCTGCAGCTCGACACCGTCAAAACGCTGACAGTAATCGCGCACCGCGGCATCCCCGTTGGCACGCACGTTGGCCACGATATCGCGGGCGGCGTCGATGATGTTTTGCGGCAGCACGCCCTTGCGGTTGAGCTGGTTGGTAACGAGGCACTCACCGGGAGCAAGCTTGATGGTCTTCATATCGGTATCCCCTATCGGTCGAGGTTGTGTTCGAAAAACGAGAGGCCGGGCGGCGGCGCCAATCGGCCCGCAGCCCGTACGTTGGGGCGCCCGTGCGCGCTCGCGCTATTGTGCCGAGCCCGCGACGGGCTCAAAATGCTTGTCCTTAACGGCCGCGGCCAAGCGGTCTGCCAGATTGCGTACGCGCGGATCCAGGCGTGCAGCACCCGGATTGACAAAGAAGCGGGCCGTGCAGTCCATGATGCGGCCGGTGATGACCAGGTCGTTGTCGCGCAGCGTGGCGCCCGTGGCGGTGATGTCCACGATGCGAGCGGTCATGCCGACAATGGGGCCCAGCTCGATGTTACCGTGCAGTGAAACGATATCGGCGTTCACGCCGCGCTCGGCATACCAGGCACTCGCAATGCGCGGGTACTTGGTGGCCACGCGAAGCGAACCGCGGCGGGCATAGTTGCGCTCGGCCTGGCCGGCGCGCCACGCGGGCGCCGCCTCGATAAAGGTGCACAGACCATAGCCCAGGTCGACCAGCTGCAGCAGGTTGAGGTCTGCCTCAATGAGCGAGTCCCAACCGCAGATGCCGCAATCGGCACCACCGCAGCCCACAAAGGCAGGCGCATCGCTGGGACGCACGATGACAAACTCGATATCACCGACCGCGCCCTTGCCGGCACGCGTGTCGCGGCCGCGCACGATCAGGTGACGGCCGGGGTCACGCAGCTCAGAGACGTCCAAACCCGCGGTCTCGAGCACGTCGAGCGTGTCGGCCTTAAGCGAGCCCTTGGGCACAGCGATGCGCAGCGGGCCCTCGGCGCCACGGCCCGCGGCGTGATCGCCGTCGGAAGCGGCATCCTCGGCCGAGGTGCGCGCGGCCTCCAGGCGCTCGAGCGAAAAGGCGAAGCCCGCCGCCGGCACCTCGATACCGTCGCCAAATGCGCCGGTAAAGATGGAGTCATAGCGTCCGCCCGAACCGACCGGATCGGGCAGTCCGCCGGCATAAGCCTTAAAGACCAGGCCCGTGTAGTAATCGAAAGAGTTCATGATAGAGAAGTCGAACGACAGCACCTGGGCGTCCTCGGGTGCCAGGCCCTCAACCAGGGCACGCAGTTCGCGCGTCAGCGGCGCGACGATACCGGCGGCCTCCAGCAGCGCGTCCGCGCGGTCGAGTACCTCGGCACCGCCGTGCAGACGCGGCAGCGCGCTTATGGCGGCCTTGACGGCATCGGACTCGGTGCTTGCCGCCACGCGGGCATCGAGGCCCACAAAGTCGTTGGCGTGCACGCAGCGCAGGGCCTCGGCGGCCAGCTCGCGATCCTCGCACGCCGCGAGCAGTTCCTTAAACGGACGCACGCTACCTGCGATAATGCGCGCATCGGGCAGTGCCAGCTTACGCACGGCCTCGGCCACGAGCGAGACGATCTCGACATCGCCCGCGGTATCGCCCGCACCGATAAGCTCAAAGCCCAGCTGTGTAAACTGACGCGAGCCACCGGCATTGCGCTGGCACTCGCGAACCACCGGCGCCTCGTATCGAAGGCGCAGGGGCAGGTCGGCAGCGTGCATGCGGGTCGAAACCAGACGCACGATCGGCAATGTGTTGTCGGGACGGACCACCAGTAGGCGGCCATCATCGTCAAAGAGCTTAAACGGCGTGTCCGCAATGCGGCCACCTTCCTCGAGCGAACCCTTGTCCTCGAGTAGCGGCGTCTCGACCGGCAGGTAATGATGCTCCCTAAAGCAGCCCTTCACCGTCAGCGCGATCTCCTCGCGCGCCTGAGCCTCCTCGGGCAATATGTCCCGGAATCCCCACGGTGTGGCCGTCATCTGGTGAGCCTCCTCATGCTGTGTTTCATATAGAGCAGAAGACCGGCATAGCTCCGCCGGTCTTCTGGGTACTTTAGCATACTAGAGTGTTTGCGGGGAGAATCGTCCTCCTCGACTCACACCGTATTCATTTGGAAACATAGGAGCGGATTGTCGCAACCCAACCCCACCTAGACGCCAATCGCACGACGATACTCTGCCATTACCTGCGCATCGGCAGCTGCGGTGTCGGCAAAATAGCGCCAGTCATAGGTCTCGGCCGAAACAACTCCGCGATAGCCGCGCGCCACCAGCCTATCCAGGTCGGCGCGCATATCGCGGTCGCCGTCACCCCAAGCAAGATGCGTCGTGCCATCTGCCGCAACATCGACAAAATGCACGTGGGCGACATCATCGCCAAGCAGATCGAAATAATCGTCGATGGTATCCCCTGCCACCGCCATAGCGCCCAAATCCAGACACGCCTTAAGTGCCGGATGATCAACTGCCTCGATCATGCGCTTCGTGTCGGCCGCCGAGTTCACGATCATCGACTCAACCGGCTGTAGGGCCTCGAGCACCAGTCGCACGCCGCGCTCTCCCGCATGCTCGGCAATCGCACGCAGCATCGAGGCGCTGCGACCCCACGCGTCCTCGATCGGCTCGTTCAAAACTGCCCAGCCGCTCGAGACCATGGCCTGCTCGGCTCCACGTTCCGCCGCGATATCCACAACGTTCTTAAAGTTCGCGAGCGTGCGAGCGCGCGCCTCATTCCCGCGCGCCGCGATATTCCACGGCTTGGGGTTGTTCTGTTCGGGACAAAGCCCCACAATCCGAATCCCATACCGCTGTGACAGCTCCTGCACCTGCTCGAGCGAATCGTATCCATGGCAATCGACATACAGATGCATCGCCCCGGTCCAAAGCTCGCAACACGTGTAGCCCGAGGCCGCTGCCGAAGAAAAGAATTCCTCAAGGTCAAAATAACGATGGCTGCTATTCATGACGGCAAGCTGGGGATAGCTCATAATTACTCTCCAACCCAAGCGAGGCCCCGTTCCATATAGGAGCGAGGCCCGATTACACAAACGTTATTTGCTCTTAGTAGTCGAACTGGTGATAGTAGCGACGGTAGTTGAGGTTGTGCTTGGTGACCGTCTCGTAGTAAGCGGCAAGGCGATCGGTGATCAGCGAGGAGAGGATCCACGGGGAGACGATGACGCGGAACTCGTCGTCAAGGCCGGGGAGCGCGAACTCGGCGGTATCGATGATGTTGATGTCGGTGTCGCCGGTCACGCCGCGGGTCAGGAACGCGCGGGCGCGCTCGTCGAGCTTGCGGTTCTCGTCCTCGCCCATGAACAGGAACACGGGGACGCCCGGCTCCACGAGCTCGAGGGTGCCGTGGAAGAAGTCGGCCGAGGTGATGTAGCGGGTGCGCTTCCACTGCATCTCCTCGAGGATGCACATCGAGAACAGGATGGTCTCGCCCCACAGGGCGCCGGAGCCGATGAACATGGTGTAGGGGGCCAGGGCGTACTTCTTGGCGAGCTCCTCGGCGCGCGGCTCGAAGCGCTTGCGGATATCGAGCATGTCCTTCCAGATGTCCTTGGTCTGCTCGATAAACAGATCGAACTTGGGGAAGCAGCCGCGGCGGTTGAGCAGGCGCAGGCCGAAGCAGTCGGCGAGGTAGTAGCCCTTCTCGCAGCCGCCCGAACCATGGTCAGAAGCCATGGCGACGCAGTTCTCGGCGCCGACAGCCTGGCCGATGGGGCCCTCGGGCTTGGTCATGGCGTAGACGCGAATGCCCTTTTCCTTCATCTTCTTGACGGCCTCGAGGACCTCGGGGGTGGTGCCGGACTCGGAGGCGGTGAGCACGACGGACTTCTCGGTCATGCGCTTGTGGCCGGAGACGTTCCACTCGGCGGCGTGGATCAGGTAGACCTCGAGGTCGCGGTCGCCGAACTTGTTCATGAGGTACTCGAGCTGCATGAGCTCGTCCCAGGTGCCGCCGACGCCCATCAGGAACACGGCGTCGTAGCCCTCGTCGGCGACCTTGTCGGCGAGCGCGGTCATCTTCTTGCCGGTCTCGTAGAGCGCCTTGCCGTCCTCGAGATAGCCCTCCTGGTCGAAATGCATGATCTCGATCTTCTCGGTTTCCTTCATTTGTCTCTCCTTTCTGGGGTTGTTTCCACATCCCCCATGCCAACGGGCATCAAAACCCGCTTACATTCCGTAACACTCAGCCGCTTTGGCCTTAAGCGCATTGACTGACTCTTCGTAGCCCTCTGCCTTGACCTCCATTTGCTTGGAGACGGCATCGAGATACGGGGGCACGTTCCATGACTTCAGACGCTCGGCGATCATGGCCGCAATCGTCTGGAAGAACACAAGATTGGGAATTGCGCTGAGCAGCGGAGCCACCTGAGGCACCGCAACCTCGTGAGCCCTACCCTTGGGATGGGCCGTGAGCAGCACCGTTTTTGCCGTAACGTTCGATAGCGCATCGGCGATATTCGCAAGACGCTCCGACCCCTGCGGATCGTCGACGATAAACACCAGATAGCCCGGAACGATCTGCATTTCGGGACCGTGGACGAACTCCTCGCCTTCGTGATGCATGGCAGGAATCTTGATGGTCTCGCTCAGCTTGAGCGCTGCCTCCTCGGCAACACCATAGTTGGGGCCGTTGCCGACGACCATGGCGGGCATGTGCTCAGAAAGCTCGAGCATGTGATCTTGGACATATGCCTCGGCGGTCTTGCACATCACGGCATTAGCCTGGATAGCCTCGCGCAGGTCATCAAGACGCTGAGCAACGCCCTTGGCGTCAATCGTTCCGCGCGCCTGACCGCCGTAAATACCAAAGAGCACCAGGTACTCAACGAGAACCTCGACGCCCAGAGTCACAAAGTCCACCGACTCGACGCCCACACCGTAGTCAAGAACGATGTCAGCGTGTTCCTTGATGGGTGCCTCGACGTTTGCCGTGAGCGCAACTGCAGCCATATCGTGTGCGCGCATGTAATCGAGCGCCGCAATCGTATTGGTTGAATAGCCGCTCTGCGAGACGGCAATGTTAAGCGCATGCTGTGGATAGGTGTGTTCAAAATCGACGAAGGCCTCGGGCGTCACAACGGACACCTGCATCTGCAGCGCATCTTGCAGGTAATCGCGGGCGCAATCCGCAGCATGGCGCGACGAACCCGAAGCAACGATGCGCAGCGCGTCAAAAGAACCGGACTGGAAAATATCAACGAGCTGCGCTACCAGCTCAGACGAACGCTCGAGGTTCTCTCCCATACGCACATGGGCAAGCTGAACGTAATCGAGCATCTTCATCGTCTCACCTCGTAACAAATCATTAGTATTTGATACCAATCACAGTTACAGGTTACGGCTTTTTGATACCTCTTTGTCGATTAATTTATCCCCTTCGGCGAACGGTCGATTTTGAGCCATGTAAGGTTGTATATACAGCTGACCCAACGATCAAAACTGGTTAGTTTCCCAGCCGTTATTCACAAAATACCAGCTAGTACGTATAGGTGTAGCCGCCCGTATCGCCACGATTGAAGGACTTTACATACTCGATAGCCTGACCGCTCGCGTCATAGCTCACGCATTCCAAAAGCAAAACAAGATCGCCCTGTTCCAGTCCAAGGAGGCCGGCATCTCGTGCGCCCAGTGCCTCGATATCGAGCTTTTCCTGTGCCATGACTGGCTTTCGGCCCAGCATCTCATAGGTCTCGTACAAACTGAAGACCGACACGTCAATATCTTCGATGGTTGGGAACAGCAGGCAGGGAATCAGCGCCGTCTCAATCGATACGGGGCTACCGTTTATGCAGTTCAGGCGTCGAACGGAATAGAGCAGGTCGTCCTCGGCGATGCCAAACAGGTCGGCGTAATATGGCCCCGCATAACGCTTGGAACGCGCGAGAATACGGACGGACGGCTCGCCGTCCGAAGCACGGACCGATTCACGGAAACCGACCGTGCGTTCAAAAAAAGCAGGTACTTTCTGCGCCACAAAGGCACCTTTTCCCCGAACACGGCGAATCTGCCCGCGTCGAACCAGCTCATCGACAGCGCTTCGGATGGTCAAGCGTGTCGTACCAAATTCCTCGGCGAGGTCTTTTTCGGACGGAATCATGGAACCCGTGGGATATGCACCGCGCTCGATACGTTCCTCGATGCAGCGTCGAATGCGCATATAAACCGGGGTGGCATCTACTGTTTCAGCCATTGTTCACCTGCCACGCTCCTCATGCCGTTCTCTTCGCCGTTATCGGCAAAGCGGAACTTTGTGGGCAAAATCACCGATTTGCAATGCTCCACAAAACGCATGTCCTTATCAAATTCGATCGAGCTCTCATAGAACACCGGCGTTCCCTCTTCTTGCTGGAGCAGCTCGGCCTCTTCGACGTTCAAACGCGAGATGGAGATATGCTCACGTCCATGCTCAACGCGCACGCCACCTTCTTTGAGCAAGACATCGTAAAGGCTCTCACACTCAAAATCGTGCTCGGGAAGCGATGGGCACA
>USMA01000014.1 GCA_900555765.1 uncultured Collinsella sp. | reverse complement strand
CGGCCGCGAGAACGTCGGCATGATCACCGGCGATACGCATATCAACACCAAGGCACCCGTCATCTGCTGCACGGCCGAAATCCTTGCCAATGACGCGCTGCGCGAGGGCGAAGATGCCGATGTTGGCTGCGTCGCCATGGACGAGTTCCACTACTTTGCCGACCCCGACCGCGGCTGGGCCTGGCAGGTGCCGCTGCTCACCCTGCCCCACACGCAGTTTATGCTCATGAGCGCCACGCTCGGCGATGTCACCGCCATCGCCGCCTCACTCGAGGAGCACACCGGCGCTACCTGTGACTTGGTCGTCGATGCCCCACGCCCCGTGCCGTTGAGCTACGACTACGTGACGACCTCGCTCGAGGGCACCGTCGAGCTCGCGATGCGTCGCGGCGAGGCCCCGCTCTATATCGTGCACTTTAGCCAGGATGCCGCACTTGCGACGGCACAATCGCTCGCCAATTTTGGCATCGCCAGCAAGGAGCAGCGCGAAGCCATCAAAGACGCGGCAAAGGGGACGAGCTTCTCGACGGCCTTTGGCAAGATTCTCAAACGTCTGCTTGGATGCGGCGTCGGCGTGCACCATGCCGGCATGTTGCCGCGCTATCGTCTGCTGGTCGAGCGCTTGGCACAGCAGGGCCTGTTGCCCGTCATCTGCGGCACCGATACGCTCGGCGTCGGCATCAACGTACCCATCCACACCGTGGTGCTCACCGCGCTCACCAAGTTCGATGGCTACAAGATGCGTCGTCTGCGCGCCCGCGAGTTCCATCAGATTGCCGGTCGCGCCGGCCGTTCGGGCTTCGATACCGAGGGCATGGTCATCGCCGAGGCACCGGAGCACGAGATCGAGAACACCAAGCTCATGGCCAAGGCGGGCGACGACCCCAAGAAGCTCCGCAAGATTAAAAAGAAGAAGGCCCCCGAGGGCTGTGTCACCTGGAACAAGCAGACCTTTGAGCGCCTGATCGAGCCGCAGCCCGAGACGCTCACGCCGCGCCTGCGCATCACACACTCCATGGTGATTAGCGTGGTCGAGCAGGGCGGCGATGCCCGAGCCCGCGTACACGACCTCATCGAGACGAGCTTGCAAACCCCCGAGGAAAAGGCCAAGCTCGAGGTTCGCGCCGACGAGATCTTCGCAACGCTCATCGACTCCGGCGTCGTCGTGCGCACCGAGGTGCCGCCCGCACCCGACGCTCCGGCTGACGCCGCGCCGGACATCGACTACGCGCTGACGGTCGACCTGCCCGAGGACTTTGCCCTCGATCAGCCGCTCTCACCGTTCTTGCTTGCCGCGGTGGAGCTGCTCGACCCCGAGAGTGAGACCTATACCATGGATCTGATCTCGATGGTCGAGGCTACGCTCGAGGATCCCAAGCAGGTGCTGCGCGCACAGGAGCGCGCCGCACGCGATCGCGCCATGGCCGAGATGAAGGCCGACGGCGTCGACTATGAGGAGCGTCTGGAACGCATCCAAGACGTCACGTACGAAAAGCCGCTCGAGGATTTGCTCGACGCCGCCTTTGACAAGTACTGCCAGGAAGTGCCCTGGGCAAACGACTACCAGCTCTCTCCCAAGAGCGTTCTGCGCGATATGCTGGAAAGCGCGAGCGATTTTAAGGGTTACATTCAAAAGCTCGGCATCGCCCGCTCCGAGGGCATTCTGCTGCGCTACCTAGCCGAGGCCTACCGTTCCCTCGATCGCACCGTACCCATCGAGAAGCGCGATGAGCGCTTGCGCGACATTATCTCGTGGCTGGGCTTTGTGGTGCGCTCGGTGGACTCGAGCCTGGTGGACGAGTGGGAGAACGCCGGCAACCCGGCAGCCCTCGACGCCGCACCGCCGCAGGGCATCGACGAAGTCGTGGCAGACCGCCGTGGCTGCACCCTGCTGGTGCGCAACGCGCTCTTCCGCCGCGTGACCCTTGCCGCCCGCGAGCATGTTCGCGACCTGGGCGAGCTCGACGACGACTGGGGCATGAGCGAGATCCGCTGGCAAAAAGCACTCGACGCTTACCACGAGCAGCACGAGGAAATCCTCACCGACGGAGATGCCCGCAGCGCCGCGATGTTTTCCATCGACGAGTCCGACGAGAAGACCGCGCACGTATGGCACGTGCACCAGATCTTTGCTGACGAGGATGGCGACCACGATTTTGGCATCATGGGCGATGTCGATCTGGACGCCACGCAAGACGGTGGCGAGGTCATCTTCAAAAACTACCGCGTCGGCTTTATCGAAGACCTGCTCGAGGACTAGCCGCACATACTGGAACAAAACGAAGCGGGGCCGCAGGCAATATCGCCAGCGGCCCCGCTTTTGCACTATACGCTATGCCCTACTCGGCATCCTCGACCTCATACGAATCCGCCTCGGCGGGCTCATCGTTTGTCTCTGGCGCAGTCCCGCGTGCCTCGTCAAACGCCGCTTTCATGGTCTTGTTGCCCCACGTGAGCTTGCGAATGGTAAGATCGTCGGCTTTCTTGTTGGCTAGGCGCAGATTGTTCTCGGAGGACAGCAACGCCTCCTTGGTTTTCTGCAGATGGCTAATCGTCTTGTCGATCTCATCGATTGCCGTTTGGAACTTGCGGCTCGCAATCTCGTAGTTGCGGCCGAAATCGTTCTTGAACTTCTCCATCTTGGCTTCGAAGTTCGTAACGTCGATATTCTGCTGCTTGTACTCCGCCAGCTCCTGCTTATAGCGCAGCGAACCCATGGCGGCGTTGCGCAGCAGCGTAATCATGGGAATGAAGAATTGTGGACGGATCACGTACATCTTCTCGTAGCGGTAGCTCACATCCACGATACCGGCGTTGTAAAGCTCGCTCTCGGGCTCGAGCAGCGTGCAGAGTACCGCGTACTCACAGCCTTTCTGGCGGCGATCGTGGTCGAGCTTCTTAAAGAAATCCTCGTTCTTGTGCTTGGTCGCGGTCTCGTCGTTCTCGTTTTTCATCTCGAACATGATCGAGATGATCTCGTTACCGCTCGCATCGCACTCGCGGAAGATAAAGTCGCCCTTGGTACCCTCGGACGCATCGTTATCCTTCTCGAAGTACGCGTTGGGAAACGCCGTCATGCGCAGACGGTTGAACTCGGTCTCGCAGTGCTGCTCGAGCGACTCGCCCACCATCTTGGTGGACAGGCGGACCTTCATGTCCTTAAGGCGCTCAATCTCTTCATCCTTGTAGCGAATCAGGTCATCGCTCGCGCGCTTGGCCTGCGCGAGCTCGAGCTCGTGTGCCGCCTTGGCTTGCTCCTCGCGAGAATCGCGCACCGCCAGCTCGCTCGTCAGCTTGGCACGTGCTTCATCGCGCTCTCGCTCCGCCGCGGCGACTGCCTCCGACAGGTTCATTTTTGCCATCAGTTCCTGCTCGCGCAGCTGGGCACGCAGGCCCTCGGCCTCTTGCTCGGACTGAGCCTTTGCGGCGGAAAACTTCTCTTGCACCTTCGCGCGATAGTCAGTAAGCGCGCGCTCGGCCTCGCTGCGAGCGGCATCGAGCTCACGCTGCGACTCTGCCGCGGCAGCGGCAAGCGCCATCTCCTGGGCCTTGTCCGCCGCGGCGAGCTTGGCCTGCAGCTCGGCAATCTGAGCATCACGTGCAGCTAAATCGTTTTGAGCAGCATTACGTGCCGCCGCCTCGGCAAGCCTGGCTTCATCATCTTTGCGCCCCAACTGCGCACGCAGGTTGTCGATCTCGCGCTGCAGCTCGGCATTCTCCTTTTGAGCATCGGCGCGGGCCTCAACCGCCGCACGCTGGCTTGCACTCTCGCGCTCTGTGGCAGCGCCCTCGAGCTTGGCGCGCAGCTCGGCAAGCTCGGCATCGCGCTTGGCAACCTCTTGTGCCAGCTGCTGAGCTGCAGCATTCTTCTGCTCGACAAGCTGAGCGTTGCGCTGAGACTCTGCCTCCTGCAATGCAGCCGTCGAACGCGAGCGCTCAAGCTCCAGCGCCTGCTCGCCCTCGCGCTGAACCGCCTTCACACGCTCATCCAGGTCACGTGAAAACTCGGCGTCGCGCACTTGCTTGACGATATCCGCATAGCCGGACGCGTCGACCTTAAAAACTTCGCCACAATGCGGGCACTTGATCTCGTTCATAGCAGCTCCTCGATGGACGCAAATTTCGACCGCCTACACTCTACCGCGTCGCACGGACAAAAAAGGCGCCGCTGCCATAATGGCAACAGCGCCAGAACCACCGCAAAGGGGACAGGCACCTTTGTGGTGGTTCGAGAATTACAGTCCAAAGAAACCGAGGATTTGGTCTCGGCTTACAGGCTTGTACTCGTTGGCGTCGAGGCCGACATCGTAGCGAAAGATAGGACGTTCGCGATCGCGGTTGCGTGCGTTGGTGCGGTCACCCCTGCTGTGGATATGCCCGTGCAGCATGATGGCGCCACGTGCCTTGCCGTTCCAGCTGAGCATGGGGTAGTGGCTCATAACCAGACGATGGCCCTTGGCATAGCCAGGAGCAACCTCCAGGTAATCACGCACGTCTTCCCAGATTTGGGGCGCAGCTGGATCTTCCCAGTCGCTGTCATGGTTACCACGGATGAGCGTCACATTCTGGCATTCGATGCGCTCGCGCAGGCGCACCGCCTCTGCCAGGGGCAAACGATAGGTAAAGTCTCCCAAGATATAGAGGCGGTCGTCCACAGCCACGCACTCATTGATGGCATCGATGACTTTGCGGTTCATCTCCTCGACCGAATCAAACGGCCGATCCATGTCGTGCAAGATATTCGTATCGCCCAGGTGCAGGTCGGCGGTAAACCACATCATCGTCTATGCCCTCATTTCGCAACGCGTTCAACTCGTGCTAAGTATACAGACGCAGCGATGCGGCGGTTATCCAAAGAGCCCGCCGAACAGACCTCGGCGGCGCTTGCCTTGCTTTTTCGAAGCGTCACCCTGAGTTTTCTTGTCCTGCCGTTTCCTACGGTCCTGCTCCAACTCATCGTCATCGAGTAGCATATCCCACTCAAACGGGTCATCCGTCAGATCGAACAGATCATCGTCATCAAACATGGCAGCCTCCATTGCCGACTAGCGAGCATCCACCACATAGAGGCCAACGCGCACCTGATGCCACGGACTGCGCTCGGGGGCAACCTGTTGCACACGGGCCTCAAATACGTCCTCGTGGCCGTAATACATCATCAAGGACAGTGGGCCGACCTCGTTTCCTGGAACGTAGCCAAGTTTGGTCTTGCCATAGTAGATCGCAACCGCCTCGGGGTCATGGGGATTATCGCGCTCGGTGCACAGCGTCAGTTTATCGCCCGCTTTAAGATCGCCTAGGACCAAAGCGCCGTCGGCATACTGAAATCCTGCAATGTGAAATGACAGAAGAACACGTGAAGGCTCGTACATAGCAACTCCCCTAACGGCCGGATAAACCAGCGTTTAACCTTACAGAGAAGTCTACGAACTCGCGCGGACACAAATTCGCCCCACCCGCGCCTTTCGCCCAGTTGCCGCAACGCTTGCGAGACAGAGCGCTTGCAGATAAGATAGGGGTACGGATGGCACCCGTTGCAGCGGGTCTTGCCAACTCCAATACACGTTTTCATCGTGAGAAGTGGCCGTCTTCGCTTACGCAGAGGCGGCCACTTTGTTTGTCCCTATGTCACCTGATTCTAATGCACAAACATGCGCACGAACTTGTGCTTCCAGCTCGCGTAAGGAGCATAGCGAAATGGCACGTCCAGCCAGGTTGCCTTGTTCACGATGCTCTTCTTGTGGCTAAACGTATCGAAACTCTCGCGACCATGGTACTGCCCCATACCGCTCGCTCCCATGCCGCCAAAGCCCATATGGCTCGTGGCCAAATGCATAATGGTGTCATTAACACAGCCACCACCAAAGGGCACGTAACGCACAAAGCGCTGCTGAACCGTACGGTCCTGGCTAAAGATATACAGGGCCAGCGGCGTCGGACGATCCGTAATAAACGTCTCGGCCTCGTCTAGGCTCTCAAACGTCAGCACCGGTAAGATGGGGCCGAAGATCTCCTCCTGCATCACGGCGTCATCGGGGGTCACGCCGTCCAAAATCGTCGGCTCGATCTTGAGCGACGACTCGCGCGCCGTGCCTCCAAGCACAACCTTATCGGGGTCGATCAGCCCGCGTACGCGCGCAAAATGCTTGGCGTTGACGATATGCCCGTAATCCTCGTTATCGAGCGGATGCTCGCCAAACATACGGCGGGCCTCCTCCTTGATAAGGTCCAGCAGCTCGTCGTGCACGCGCGCATCGACCAGCAGGTAGTCGGGCGCCACGCAGGTCTGCCCCACGTTGAGCCACTTACCAAAGGCGATACGCCGTGCCGCGACCTTCAAGTTTGCCGTCGCATCCACGATGCAGGGACTCTTTCCGCCCAGCTCAAGCGTCGCGGGCGTAAGGTTTTTACTTGCGCGCTCCATGACGAGCTTGCCGACCGGAACGCTACCTGTAAAGAAGATCTTGTCCCAGCACTCGTCGAGCAGCGCTTCATTTTCGGCGCGCCCGCCCTCGACAACCGTCACCAGGCGCGGATCAAATGCCTCTTCACAGCTTTGCTTGAGCACCGCGCTCGATGCCGGAGCATAGGCACTCGGCTTGATGACCACAGTATTGCCCGCGGCAAGGGCGCCGGCGAGCGGCTCGAGCGTTAGCAAAAACGGGTAGTTCCACGGAGCCATGATGAGCGTGACGCCATAGGGCACGGCTTGCGTTTTGCACACACTCACGGCGTTAGCGAGATCGCACGGACGCAGACGCGGGCGACTCCATCGAGCCACATGCGCAATCTGATGTCGAATCTCGGAAAGCGAGGTGCCGATCTCACACATATACGCCTCGTCATGTGACTTTCCCAAATCGGTCTTGAGAGCATGGGCGATATCGACCTCGTGCGCCCGTACCGTATCGCGTAAACTCACGAGCGCGCGACGTCGAGCGTCGACATCAAACGTAGCGTGCGTCTTAAAGTAGGTGCGCTGATCGCCGACGATGCGCGCAATTTCCTCGGTGTTCATGGACCCTCCTAGTTCTCGTCCTCAAACATATCACCTGCAACAACTTCGTACATATGCTCGAGCTCCAGGCGGTCCATTAAAAGAGGAACGGGGTACAGGGGATTGGCCTCGGCATCGGCATGCGCCGCCATCTCGGGAATGTCGGAGCGGCGAATGCCCAAGACATATTTGGGGATTCCCAGGGCCTCGTTCATGCGGTCGACCCAATCGATAAAGGCCTCGGCCGCAAGACTATCCTGCGCGGTAGCCGGCGCAATGCCCGCCATGCGAGCAAGATCGGCAAGCTTGGGGGCGGCGGCGTCACCATATGCGCGAAGCATGTGCGGCAGGATGATCGCGTTGGCCAAACCGTGCGGAATTCCGTATCGGCCGCCCAAGCTGTGCGCGATTGCATGCACATATCCGACATAGGAGCGGGTAAACGCAACGCCCGCCTTATACGCCGCCGAAAGCATATTGCGACGAGCGCGCATGTCGTCACCATGCTCATAGGCCTCGAGCAAATTGTCGTGGATGAGCTGCACCGCCTGTCGCGCCATCTTACGCGTATAGGGCGTGGTGCTTCGCCCGATAAAGGCCTCAACGGCATGCGTCAGGGCATCCATGCCCGTCTGCCCCGTAATGGAGGCGGGCAGACCGCGCGTAAACTCGGGGTCGTGCACCGCAAAGCGCGGAATAAGCACAAAGTCGTTAATGGGGTACTTGTAGTGCGTCTCGTCATCGGTGATAACCGCCGCGAGCGTGACTTCGCTTCCCGTGCCTGCCGTGGTGGGAACGGCGATGAGCAGCGGCAGGCGACGATGAATCCGCAGCAGGCCGCGCATCTTGTTGATGGGCTTGTTTGGCTGCGCAATGCGCGCCCCCACGCCCTTGGCGCAGTCCATGGCCGAGCCACCGCCAAAGCCGATAATGGCCTGGCAGACGCTCTCTCGATACAGGGACGCCGCTTCTTCCACGTTTGAAACCGTGGGGTTCGCTGATGTTTTGGCATAGACCGCAACGCCAATTCCCTTGGACGCGAGCGCTGTCTCGAGCGGTGCCGTGAGCCCCAGACGGGCAATGCCGGGATCCGTCACGATAAGAACCCGCTGTATCGAGCGCTTTTGAAGCACCGCGGGCACATCCTCGGCATGCTCCAAAATGCGCGGCTCGGTATAGGGCAGGATCGGCAATGCGATGCGAAAAACCGTTTGATATGTTCGGCACCAGGCGCGGCGGGCTAGATGCATAAAGGAGGCTCCCTCATTTGTTGATTGGTCAACATTTGCTCGACCGATTGTACTCAGCAGCGTCCGTATATGACTTGCAAACCGTTAATCAATCAACATCTTCATATCTCAAAACTGTTTTATTAAAAATCATTCCTAATAGGCTTCACATTTGGTTGCATTTATGGATAATAGAACTCGTCAAGACGCACGTCCGGAGAGGGCCCTTATGGGACCGGGCGAGCGCACCATCGCCATCGATCGAAAGGATCGAATCATGAAGTTTGTTTGCCCCGTTTGCGGTTATGTGGAAGAGTTCGACGGCGACCAGCTGCCCGAGGACTTCAAGTGCCCCCAGTGCGGCGTTCCCGGTTCTCGTTTCCTGAAACAGGAGGAGGGCCAGCTCGAGTGGGCTGCCGAGCACGTCGTGGGCGTCGCCAAGATGGAAGGCGTCTCCGAGGACATCGTTGCCGACCTGCGCGCCAACTTTGAGGGCGAGTGCTCCGAGGTCGGTATGTACCTGGCCATGGCTCGCGTCGCTCATCGCGAGGGTTACCCCGAGATCGGCCTGTACTGGGAGAAGGCTGCCCACGAGGAGGCCGAGCACGCCGCCAAGTTCGCTGAGCTCCTGGGCGAGGTCGTGACCGACTCCACCAAGAAGAACCTCGAGATGCGCGTTGAGGCCGAGATCGGCGCCACCGCCGGCAAGACCGATCTTGCCAAGCGCGCCAAGGCCGCTGGTCTCGATGCCATCCACGACACCGTGCACGAGATGGCTCGCGACGAGGCCCGTCACGGCAAGGCTTTCGCCGGCCTGCTCAAGCGCTACTTTGGCTAAGCCAACTGCCTGAGACATAACCTCTAGCTCGATGAGGCCCGGACCGTATTGGTTCGGGCCTTTTTCGTGCCTCACGAACTTGTTAACGCCCTGAAATAGGACCGCCTTCGGCATCGGTTTCTCATCAAAACAAAGTGAGTAGACTTTTTGGAACTTGCCGCGCAGGCCAGTCATCCTGCTTCTCAAAACCACAGGTAGATAGCTTGTTTCAAAACGGCCTGGTCGTCTCACTTAGAACCGCAGCCGTCCACGATCGAGCTGTTTTGTGTCTAACGGGCAGCTTTCCGTCGATTACTCCCAATTTTGTCCAGTCAACAAATAGTTCAGACCTGAGTAATGTCTCAGCCCTTTGCTCATCTGAGCTTTTATCACGATATTCAGCATCGAGCATCCTGCATACGGCCTTAACGATCGCGCGGAATCTATCCTCATCGGATATCTGTCTGTGTGTCAGGAGAAGTACATCGTAGCCCATGGCTTGAAGGGCTGTCATGCGGTCAGCGTCACGCAAGCCATCCCCTGCGCGTCCGTGCGAGGCCTTTCCCTGACATTCAATAGCCACCTGTCGCCTGCCGTCCGGCGAAGACAAAAGTAGATCGATATACACACGGGACTTTCCCACAATCGCTCGAGCACTTGTGCTTAACGTCACTTCGACATTGAGCTCTATACCGCAAAACCCTTCGCCTCCCAAGGCTCGCGGCAGTCCAAGCAACAAATACGCCTCAAAAGGCGACGCGGCACCCAATGGAACGAGTTGTGATACCGCCATAAATCTATTGCCGTAACGCATCCAGCAAACATCTGAACAAAAACGGTCAAGGTCTCCGCCCAAAACCAAAGCGTCTCGACGCCATAAATTTGAGGCGGTGCCGTCCTCGGATGGGCAGCGCACCCAACCGAACGTTGTCGAAATCGCGCCCGAATCAATTGCACGCGAAAGCTCCGCCTCAAGTGCCGCCGGCAGGGCACACACCGCAAACAAGCCACACATCTCCGCCAATACCAAAAGAAGCTGAAGATCCGTCAGCAGCCGCGACATGAAGAATGCCGTCAGTAGAGGAGACGTAATCAAAAACCCATGCTCCGTTTCCAGCACGGATTCCCTAGGAAGCTCACCAAGAAACAGCCGCTGCCTAATGCTGGCAGGACAAGTCCGTTTGTTTCTCGTCCGAACCAATGTATACAACGGAAAACCGAGCGCGACCGCAGCCGTTGGGTTACGGGCGAGATCATATCGCTGCCGGTCTTCTTCCGGTCGTGGAAGCGGCGGACACAAAGCGCGGACTTGAGGAGGCAAACGCCAGTACCTAAAAGCCGATATGTCACAAAGTAGATCCTTCATAGGCACAGGAAAACACGAATTTCAACCCAGTCAGTCACGCATTGGCGCGAACGCACCAAAAATGGTGCCGAACGGACTGCCAAGTTTTCAACAGCCCTCCCCAACTGGCCAAAAGCTTGCCGGGAGCTGGACGAAGTTCTGTTGAAAACCCCATTTTTTTCTCATGCAGAAGCTTTGCGCGGCAAGTGAGTAGACTTTTTTGATCATCCCGAGCAGGCCGGTCATCCTGCTTTTCAAAACCGCAGGTAGATAGCTTGTTACAAAACTGCCTGGTCGCCAAAGTGCTAAAAGTCTACTCACTTAGGTTGCAGAATGTCCCCCATTAACTGCAATTCCAAGGTAGTTAGCACTTTTGGACTCAGATCGTCATACTGGACAAGAATTTGAGTTGAGTTTTCAGGGACAGATGCGCCATCGGCACACCAATAACAGTCACTGATATCGACAAAAGGGATACTCGAGCGCGTAAGGGCCTGCGCAAAAGAGCTTCCGCCCGCTTCGCACTCCGCAACCACAGTGCAGTAAAGGCCCGCGTCTGCATGCTCGATCGAGACCTCTCCTGCCGGAAATACCTTCCGCACAAGCGCCATCAGGCCATCACGCGCCTCGCGAGCACGAACGCGCACGCGGTTCACGTGTCGCTCGTAATCACCCGATTCCAGCAAACGCGCCAAAGCAACCTGGTCAACAGAGCTCACCGACGAGGCGTAGAAACCAAGGTTGCGCCTAAACCGCTCCATTAGCTCATCGGGCAGCACCATGTACGCTAGACGCAACGCCGACGACAGGCTCTTCGAAAACGTGTTGGTGTAGATAACCGACTGGGCGGCATCGATTGATGCGAGCGCGGGAATCGGCTTGCCGGCAAGGCGAAACTCACAATCAAAGTCATCTTCGATGAGATACCGGCCCGGCTGCTCGGCTGCCCAGCTGAGCAGCGCGTAGCGACGCGCAATGCTCGTCACAAGGCCGGTCGGATACTGATGGGACGGCATCAGGTGAAGGACATCGGCCCCGCTTTTCTGCAGAGCACTCAGGTCCACGCCGCCATCATCCAACGGGATATGCCGAACTTTGCAGCCCATAGCCTGATAGATGCGCGTCAGGCGCAAATAGCCCGGGTCCTCAACGGCATATACCTTGTCGGCTCCAAGCAGCTGAACCAACATGGTATCGAGCAGCTGGGCGCCCGCACCGATAACAATGTTATCGGAATCGACATTCATACCCCTTGTCCCACGCAGATGGTGAGCAATTGCGCGTCGCAGCCGAGCGGTGCCCTGCGCCGGTGCGGGCGAAAAGATTTCGCGCTCATCTTCGGATGCCAGCGTCGCCCGTAGTGCGCTTTGCCAAAGCCGCGCCGCCTCCAAAGCGGAAGGAGAAAGTGCATCGAATCGCTCGACCTGTCCGTTGACATCATGCGCGCTGGGACCCGCAGAGGCGGCATCTCGGGCGATGCCTTCCGCAGCCGAAGCCAAAACCGGTGCATCCGGAAGCTCGCAAGCGTAG
>USMA01000013.1 GCA_900555765.1 uncultured Collinsella sp. | reverse complement strand
GGGACACGAATAGCAATTAAGTCCAGGTACGCAGACTGTTTTTCCCGCGCCCTGATAGATGCCGCCTTTGGCAAAGTTTGGCAGGTGAATGTTGGTGATGAGCGTCGCCGCCGCCTGAATGAATCCGCGAAATCGGGCCAAAACATGCGACGCAGTGTTTTCTCTTTTATCCAATTCCGATACACTCCAAGCACAGCCTAATCGCTTTGGCCAGCACGGCATCCGCCTCGCCACGCATAACGCCAAAGCACACCATGGCAATTCCGACGATCAACAAAGCGACCTGTACCACGGGTTTTACCGCTTTGAACAACCTGACCACTCCTTTCGTTACGCGACCATTGGACCATATCGACTATAAAATCCGTGTTAAGCGCGATTTGAAATGTGCAAGGAGACTGTTATGCGTATTTTGATCGTCGAAGACGAGCGAGCACTGTGTGATGCAATCGCGCGCAGCTTGCGAAACTTGGCGTACAGCGTCGACTGCTGTCACGACGGACAGGAGGCGCTCGACCTGCTGGGCGTCGAAGTCTTTGACCTCGTGGTACTCGACCTCAACCTTCCCCGTATCGACGGCATGACCGTGCTCAGGGAACTTAGGAAAACCGATTGCGAGACCAAGGTACTGATTCTGTCCGCGCGTGGCGAAGTATCCGATAAAGTCGCCGGACTCGATGCCGGCGCCAACGATTACCTTACCAAGCCGTTTCATCTGGACGAACTTGCGGCAAGGATCCGCAGCCTTACCCTCAGGCGCTTCGCACAAAGCGACATAGTTTTAACCTGCGGAAAGCTCCGCTTTGACACCAAGGCGCGCATCGCTTCCGTGGACAGCGAGGCTTTATCTCTTACACGCAAGGAAACGGGAATCTTGGAATACCTGATGCTTAATCAGGGGCGTCCGGTAAGTCAGGAGGAGCTTATCGAGCACGTTTGGGATAGCAGCGTGAACAGCTTTAGCAACGCAACCCGCGTTCATATCTCGTCGCTCCGCAAAAAGCTACGCAGCGCTTTGGGATACGACCCAATTCTCAATCGGATTGGAGAGGGCTACGTTATGGAGGATAGCGAATGAAAAGGCTTTCGCTGCAATGGCGCATAACGATCATGACGGCACTGCTGACGTGTGCAGCGTGCGTGCTGACGAACTGCCTGGTCGGCTATACGGGCATGCGCTACATGGATGCCATCGGCAGCGACATCTCGGCCTTTACCGCTGCCGGCGCGGATTCGCCCCAGGCGTTTGACCCAACAAAAGCAGCCCTCGATGACGAGGTCACGATCGTCGTAAACGACGCACAGGAATCTTTTGGCACGACAGCCTGGTACATCACGGCTGGAGTCACGCTACTTGGCGGCGTGCTGGCATACTTTGTGAGCGGCCGTGCACTCAAACCGCTACGGGCTTTTGCAGCCCAGGTTGAGCGTGTGCAGCCTGACAACCTAAGCGAAATCAGACTCAGCGAAGATGTGCCCACCGAGCTACAACGATGCAGCGCCTCTTTCAACGACATGATCGCCCGTCTTGGCGAAGGGTTCTCTGCACAGCGTCAGTTTACCGGCAACGCCGCACACGAGCTGCGCACCCCGCTCGCCCTTATGCAAGCACAGATTGAACTATTCATCTCCGAGCACTCCTGTTTGCAACCCGAAACAGCCGAGCTACTCGGCCTGCTACAAGAACAAACCGAGCGCATGTCTCGAATGACCAAGGTATTGCTCGAGATGAGTGAGCTCCGCAGCGTTCCTTGCGGGGACGCTGTTGAACTCGGTCCCCTGTCCGAAGAGGTCCTCACCGACCTTGCGCCACTTGCCGAAAAAAGGGATGTAACCCTCGATTGCGCCGGAGACGCTTTGCCAAACGGAAGTGAAACGCTCCTCTATCGGCTGGTGTTCAATCTGGTCGAAAACGCCATCCGTTACAGCCGCCCCGACTCGACTGTCAACGTCTCCATCTGCGACAACGACAGCCACGTGTTCCTGCGAGTCAAAGATGAGGGCCCGGGAATACCCAAGCAATACCGAGAGAGCATCTTCCAGCCGTTCTTTCGTCTAGACAAATCCCGCAGCAGGGCATATGGCGGCGCAGGACTCGGACTAGCGCTCGTTTGGGAGATTGCAGCGCTTCACGGTGGCACGGTAGAGGTCGAAGAAAGTTCCGAGAACGGGACCGTGATGCTCGTGACCCTCTCAAAGGGGGCCACCACGTGATCCGACTGTCCAGGAGTCCCACTCGACATTGTGAAACGCGTCCCAGAACTTGGACATGAGAAATGGGAGACAGTTCGCATCTATGCCGAGGACGAAGTCCTGGCGGGGATTCAGGATGCGCGGAGAAGCTGGGCGACGCAAACAAGATTCCTCGACTCGAGCATGGAGATGAATCCGTCTATCAGTCTCATCGCATACTCAGAGGAGGATGCCAGATATAGATCCCATTGGGTAAAGTCGCCGTTCATGAAGGGAATCACTGCATTGCGCTCGGCGACTCTCAAGGCACTCAGGCTTTGTTCTTTTTTCTCAGCTTCTTGTTTGAACTGTTCGCTATCCAAAATGCCCCCAAATGCCGGCTTCTCAACAAATCAAAAAGGCAGGAGAGACAGAGATTAGGTTCCTGCTCCACTGAACCCGCGCTTCCAGTCGAGACACTCCTCCTCGAAGATCTCCCCAGAGTCCCGTCTCTCGCGCCCCTCACGGAACTGTCCATATCAGTGTAGCCAATCCAAGCACAGCCCCACCGCACGGCCCAGTCGCTTCCGGTCCTGCGTGGCCCCGTGAAGGCGGAAGGGCGTGGTTGTCGTCATCGCGTTCCTTTCTCCTCATACCTTTTTGGGCATGCGTCACGGGCCCCCGCGCGGCGCTGAGAGCGAATCGGCGCAGGCTTGGGGCCAGTTGCGTAGAGGTTGAGGTTCGGGTTTCGCCGGCTTACGCAGCTTGGCGGGCAGAGCGCCCGGGCTCGCTGCGCCTAGGGCGCGGCGGGATCTGCGACGCCGGAGGTGTCGATCTCGCCCAGATTGGCGAGCTGCTCGATGAGGGGGAGGCCCATCGGGTCGTCCACCTCGACGCCGCCGAGCACGATGGTGCTGTCGCGCGTGTCGATTTGGGTTGTGAACACGGCCGGGTCGAAGCCCGAAGCGATAAAGCCAATGCCCGCGAGGACAACACCCGCGGCAACGAGCCCGCCCGCCACGGCGAGGTAGATCTTCTTCGCGCTGGTCATGGTACTCACTCCTTTCTACGCCGCGAGATGCGCGGCAGCGCCGCCCTTCTCGCCCTTACCCTTCCAGAAGAGCGAGGCGGCCTTCCTCGCCCAGAGCGCCGAGAGGCGCGCAATTTGTTTTGAGGCGGCCCAAGCGCCAGCACCAACGAAGAGCGCCACGCCGACGAGGCCGAGCCCCACGCCCGCCGAGGCGAGGGCGTACGGGAAGTGGCCGATGATGACGCCGCTTACGGCAAACAGGAGCTCAACTACGCCCACGCCCCCGAGTGCCGCCGCGACGATCCACACGCAGAGCGCCAGCACCCAGATGCAGATATAGACCGTGACGACCACGGCGGCGAAGGCGGCGAGCAGCGGCACCCACACCGGGGAGCCCACGATGGTCAGCACCCACAGCAGCGCGGTGCTGCGCTGGCGCGTCCTCGCGATCGCGCGCGGCACGGCGGGCAGGTCGTCGAGCGTGGCCTCCGCCACCTCGCCGGGCGTGCCCATGGCGGCCACGGCCTCCTCCTCGCTCATACCGTCCTCCATGCGATCGGCGATGGCCTCCGCATAGAACGCCTTGGTCTCCTCCACCTGCTCGGCCGGCAGGCAGGCGAGCAGCTCGCCCAACCGGCCCAGAAACTCATCACGCGTCATGGTGCGCCCCCTCAACGTATGCGTAAATCTCCCGTACGGACGGCCACTCGGCCAGGAACTCCTCGATGCGCGCTCGCCCGTCGTCCGTGATGCGGTAGTACCGGCGCAGCCGCCCGTTGTGCTCGGCGGAGCGCGCCGTGATGCACCCGGCCTTCTCCAGGCGCTTGAGCAGCGGGTAGAGCGTCGACTCCGTGAGCCCCATGCTCGCCGGTACGTCCTTCACGATCTGGTAGCCGTAGGACTCCTCGCCGGAGACGGCCGCGAGCACGCAGGCCTCCAGGAAGCCGCGCTTCATCTGTGCCTCCATCCGCACACCTCCTCTCGTCATATACTGTGCTATACACACTATACGATGCAAGGTATTAGACGTCAACTCTCATCGCGAAGGTTCTCCGGCCCCTGCGCGCTGCGAACGTGATGTCGCGGGACGGTTGGCATTATGCATGAAACGTCAAGTAACGCTCTTTTGATCCACTTCCACTCGGCCCCATATGCCTTGCACAACGCCCCCTTCGACCTCGGGTTCAAGAGAGCCGCTAGGCTGGACGTGCCGGACGGTAAGGTCCTAGACGCCATGGTGGACTTCTCCGATGCCATAGGGGTCATGGGCCTACACCGATGGAGGCCCACGCACGCGGCAGGGCTCGCCCGTCGCCGCGGGTCGCCGGACGGTCCCCACGCCCCGCTCGCCAACGCGCAGGCGACAGCAGCAGTCCAGCGCTGGCTGGAGACGACGGAATGCCCAGAAGATGTGTTTCCCATCGCCGCGACAGAACTTTTTTCAGGGGCGGCAATTTTTTCTAATGTCGAGGTCAGCTAAGCTTCGGTAGCCACCTTGGGAGCATCGCCAATAGACTCTTCCTTTATACGTTCGGCATAATCGTCGGCGATACCCACAAATTCCAGTCCCGAGCAACAGGAGTACAATTGCTGCTATTGTTGCCAGCTGTTGGGAGATGGAAGATGGACTGCGATGGCTACCCATGCGTTCCCATGCCGTTGTTGTGCCAGGGCAGATTGACGCTGCAGTTGCAGGCATTTCCGACCCCGATTCACGCACCATCGCCACGGCAGAAGCGCTGTACTTTCGCGGACAGGCCGCCCTCGCTGCCAAAACGGCGCGCCCCTATCTTGACGCCACCGACCCCGCACTGCGCTATTCCGCATGCTTTATCTGCGGATATGCCAGCCTGTCGCTCAACCGTATCGCCGACGCCCGCCGGTGCCTTACTGGCATCCTCGTTACGCCGGCCGACGAGGAATCGCCCGCCATCCACGCTACGCATATCCTGTTCGCCTCCGCCGCGAGCGTCCTGCTGCACTTGCCTTCCCCGTATTCCGCCGAAGAGTTTTATCCGCTTGCGGCGCATCTGCCCGAAGGCCTGCGCCTGTTCGCCAGCTACGTGATGGCGCATGCCCTGTACCTGCGCGGCGAATATGGCCGCAGTCTGGGCATGGCGGAAAACGCCCTGATCATGAAACAGGGAAGCTATCCGATCTCGGAACTGTTCCTGCACCTGGCAGCTTCCATGGCATGCATGAGCCTCAAGGACATCGACGCCGCAAAAACGCACTTCGGAGCCGCTTGGAACATTGCGCGCCCCGACGGCCTTATCGAGCTCATTGGCGAGCACCACGGCCTTTTGCAGGGACTCATCGAGGCATGCCTAAAATCGCAATACCCTGACGATTTCGCACGCATCATCGAGATTACGTATCGATTCAGCTACGGCTGGCGGCGCATCCACAACCCCGATTCGGGCGAGGACGTGGCCGACGATTTAACGACCACAGAGTTCACCATGGCCATGCTCGCCTGCCGCGGATGGACCAACGCCGAAATCGCACGCCACATGGACGTATCGCCGGGCACTGTTAAAAACCGCCTATCAGGAGTGTATGCCAAGCTTGGTATCGGAACCCGCGCCGAGCTGGTCGCGCATATGTTGCGTTAGCGACCGGGCTGCCAAGCGCATCGAACGCGTTCCGGAACCCGGCGCTTCGCTCGATTAATTTGGACATTTTGTCCCTTGAACGGCACTACCGCCACGTGGCGCCTTCTCGCAAAATTGGATTATTTCCACCGATACCTGCGGGATGGGAGCCAAAGATGCTTGATCGCCGTTCGTTACTTGTTGCCGGAGCGTCCTCGCTAGCGAGCATTATGTTGCCTCGCGTGCCGGGAAGCGCAAACGCCTTCAAATTGCCGTTCGCGCCCACCGAAGCCCATGCCGACGAAAAAGACCCCTTCAGGGTGCTCGTTCTCTCGCGCACCATGTTCGGTGTGGTCGTGGTCGACGTCGCCAACAAGAATACGCCCATCAAGGGAGCCCAGGTCACGCTCGCGTCGCGTTATGCCGCGGGCAAACAGCTTTCCGCCACTACCGACGACGAGGGTACGGCTATCTTTGAGGTCGCCCCTCTTTCGGAAGGCTACGTGGACGAGGCAACGCTTCTCGACGCGTACGACTTTAACGGCGGCATCTCCATTAGCATGGCGGGCTACCGTGATGTCGAGATTCCCCTTGCGCGTATTCAGGGCGGCACCGCCATAACCGCGCCCACGCGTCCGCTTTCCGACGGCGAGCCGTACTTTCGACAGCTCCCGTTCGCCGAATGGGACATCCAGTCCGCCGATGCTACGTTCATGGCATTGCCGAAGGACGACACGGCAAACGAGCAGCCCGATACGCACGCCTTTACCGTGCAGGCACATCTGCCACAGGGTGGACAGGCAACGCTGCGCATCAACAAAGTGACGCCCGCCACGGGCAGCTCACCCGAAACCGTCACGCAGATTGGCCAAGTCAAGGCCAGCGCATCGAGCGTGGATAATCTGGCGACGTTCACACTCGAAGACAAGTTCCTCGATGCAGCTTCGGGCCTTCTGGAAGAAGGGTGCAAGCTGCGCTTCGTCCTCGACTATCAGGACAAAACCTACACGCTCTCCTCCCCCATGGCCGTTGTCACCGCGCCGGCCGCAAAGGCGGAATCCGGATCGACCACTATCGTCCCCACCACCATGGACCAAGAGATCACTCCGTTTGATTTCCCCGCATCGTTTCCCGGCATCGGTGGTAATAAGTTCACGTGTTGGATGCCCTCGTTCCCCATTTTGTTCGATTTCTCGTTTGCCGGATACGTGCTGTTTGGCGGAGGATACAAACCAGCCAGCTATATGAACGATTCAGGCAATCCGGATCCGGAGTACTGGAAGAAATCGCCGCGTGAATCGGGCGCCAAGCAGGCAAACCGCTACCTCGACGAGATGGAGGGGAAGTGGAATCAGTACAAAAGTATGAGTGCCGGTTCGGGCACCGATCCAAGAAACACCAAGCTCCTTCGTCACCATTGCACGCCGCTGTTCACGATGGATATCGCCACACAGCTGTACGGCTCGCTCGCCTACGATTGGGTGGGCAAAACCTGGGGTAACAACAACGACCCCGCATACGGCAATATTAAGGCCCTCTTCCAGGTAAGAACCGACCTCAATTGGACCGAGCAGTTTACCCTAGGACCGGTGCCGTTTTTCCTAAACGTCAACCCCTGGGTGCTGGCAAAACTGGCGCTCGCCGTGGGCGCCCACACGCACGGTAGCGGCGCGGCGTTTTTCAAAAACATATCGCTCGACTATTCAAACACCTCGGGCTCGTTCACCATCCAGATCGGGCTTGCCGTCACCTTTGGCGCCGGCGTTGCAGGCGTCGCTTCGTCCGCCGTGCGCGGCGCCGCATCCCTCACGCTGTTCATTGGGTACGAGAAGGCAGATGGACACCAGCTTCCGCGACTGCGCGTAGGTGCAGACGTCGATGTCGATGTGATACTCCAGTTCGTGATGTTCAAGTGGACCACCAAGGCTTGGGCGGGGTCGTGGCCCACACTCCTCGATTCGTGGAATATGTCGGTGAACAACGGCGACCAGTATGTACTCCAGCGCTCTGAGCTCGCATTGGGTGGAGATACGCCTTACACGCTGGATGCCCGCTTCGGCACGCCCGGCAACATTGAGGCGGGCGGCGTGCCGCAATTTATCGCATCGGCCACCATTGTCACCAACGCCGAGCTGCTCGCGCGCGCCGAGGTTAAAGCCACTGCAAGGAATGTCGCGTCTACCGTACGCGATTGGGACCGGTCGGTCACGCGCATTGAGCTCAAGGCGGATGCAGAAAGCGACGACACGGGACAGATCGAGCATTTCGTCCACGCGCTGATAGAGAACGACGAAAACGCCGCGCCGATGTATGAGTACACCTACATCGGTCAGGCAACGAACGCCGTTGCGGACCCCAACGCCAATTCTACCGGCGTGTCGGAGGACGAGCGTGGCGGCATCAAACCCTCGAGCGACAACGTGCTGTTTGCCGGCGTGCTCAGCGAAGCTCACATGAAGCTGGCAATGATTGCCGGCGTAGAATGCCTGTTCCGTATCGCCTCGGTGCGCTACGGCGACAATGGTCGCTCGCGCCTGGTGGTGCACACAAAGGCAAACGGCACGTGGTCCGCTCCCACGCCCGTGGACTTTCCCCTTGGGTTTGGCGAGAACGACGTGGAGCGCGACAGCGTATACGATTACGACTTCGACGTGGTGGAATATACGGACGGAAGAGGAAACCAGGACGCCTACGTGCTGCTGGTCTCGGGCGAGCGCCCCGCCGGCGACAACACCCATTTCGATACGGCGAGCACATCCGGCATACTGTCCGTTGTGCGCCTGCGCATAAGCAACGACGGAGCCCGCGTGATATCGCACACGTCGTGGCGCAGCATCTCGCGCGGCCGCCTTCAGGAGGATGGCTACCATTGCCTGCAGTGCCCACGCATCACGGCGGGCAAGACGCTGGTCGACGGGCGCCTGTCGGGCGCTTACCTCCACCGCCGCGGAACCACCGCAGAGAAGGCGCTCGGCAGCGAGGCCGAGGTTGCACTGGAATGCTTTACCCTGTGGTCGGATGATTTGGGCGACAGTCTCACGTTCCGTCAGGTCCTCCGCTTTCCGCAGGCACCGTCGAGCATCGAGCTCGGCACGCCCGAGAATATCAACGGCAAAATGGTGGTGCCCGTTGCGTACGAGACCGCAGACGGTTGCGGCTGCGCATCGTACGCCGTGATCGGCCAGTCCATTGCGGGCTGGGGCGTTATGTCACCAGACGCCACGGTACCCCGCGCGATGCCGTGGCCACAACATTCGGGCTTTTTGGCAACCGTCAATGAGCAACTGCAACATATTACTTGGACGCGAGGCGCATCGGCATTTGCAACGCAGCCCGTGGGCGCCGCAGGCTGTGGCCCGGCATCGTTTAGCGTAAGCAACAACGGCAGGTGCGTGCTCTATGTAGAGAACACCGATGGCAAGGTGGGGCAAACCTACGACGAAGAAGGCAACCCGGTAGCAGTGATGGGCAACCACTTCCGCATCTTCGCCAGCACCTTGGCAGGCGATCTGTTCACGGAGCCGTTCGTGATGTGCGAGCTGGACCATCCCGCCGATCAGATAACGACATTTTTGACATCGGGAGGCATGCTCTCCGCGCTCGCCACGCACATTGTGAGCGCAGAGAAGAGCGAGGCAGAGCTGCACGGCATCGAAGTGCCCTTGGTGGCGTGTGCCACTCCGACGGGCGCGGTCGCTACCTCGGGCGCGGTGGTGCCCGGAGCAGCAGGTGAATCCTTTATGGTCACGGTGCGAAACGACGGCAACACCTTGCTGACCGCCGGCACGATCGATCTGTACCGAGAGGGCTCCAGCCAGCCGTTCTCCAGCGCATCCATCGGGTTCGGAGTGAACGCACGCATGGCATCGATCTACGATCCGGAGCTCGCCGAGGATGCTTCGGCCAACGACATGGCACACGTGAAGTACGCGCTCGAGACGCTGGGCGCACGTTTTGCGACGCACCCGCTGGTTGCTGACAATGGCAACGCCGTGCTGGCACCAGGCTGCACGGCACAGTTCCGCATGAGCTTCGCCATTCCCGAGAGTTGGAGCGACGAAGTGGGCAAACGCGTAACGCTGTATGCGAAGGCACGTAATCTGGTGGCGCTCGATCCCGTAACGCTCGAGGAAATTCGACCGGGCGCAAACTCGGCGCTGGATGCCGTACTGCACGAGCTTCATGTGCCCGACGCGGCATGCGAACGCTCAGAAGTTCAGGTCGGCGTATGCGACAGCGCGGATACGACGGGACTTCACGACGCCCCGATGACGGCGGACGGCAGTGGCGGCTCGAGTGGCGGCGGTACTGACAAGGGCGGCGGCTCCGGCGGAAGCAGCTCCAGCAGTGGCAAGGACCACGGCGCTAACAAGCGCTCCGGAAAATCAGGCGCGCTTGCGGGCACGGGCGATGTCAACGCTCCCCTTACGGCAGCCGCAGCAGCACTCGCCGCAGCTGGTACCGGCCTTGTCGCCTACAGCGCCCGCCGCACGGCGCTCGAAAATGACGCCGCCGATGAGGTCAATTCGGATAGGCCTCGCTAGCTCCCAGTTACCTTTGTGAGAGACGCCGACTCGGCTCATCGAACATCAAATGGGCTGGTTCTGGATACCCAGAGCCAGCCCATATCGCATTAGATATCGTCAGTGGAGTCGAGTTCTGCCTCGAGCTTGGCACGCCGTCTTTTCGCCAACAATCCGCACGACACGTCTTCGACAACGTATCCAACCGCAAACGCAGCAAGACACATTCGGCCGTCTTCAAACTTACTCGGACAAAACCGACTCGGTTTTGTGCGAGTAAGCTCTTTTCAGCCTAAGTTCGAACGATTGTTCGATGGATTTCGTGTTGGGTGGAATCGTCTGTGGGCTGGGCTATGCTACCTTGACTATCTATATGACTAAAACGCAGCAAAGGAGCATCGAGAGAGCGAGCATGGCAAAAAACACCGCAAACTATGGTAACGACAGTATTCGTCAGCTCAAGGACGAGGAACGCGTACGCCTGCGCCCTGCCGTCATCTTTGGCTCGGACGGGCTCGATGGCTGTGCACACGCCGCCTTCGAGATCCTGTCCAACGCCGTTGACGAGGCACGCCAGGGCTACGGCAAGCTCATCACCCTTACCGCCTTTCGCGATGGCTCCATTCAGGTAGAGGACAACGGCCGTGGCTGCCCGCTCGACTGGAACCCTTCCGAGAAGCGCTTTAACTGGGAGCTCGTCTTCTGCGAGCTCTATGCCGGCGGCAAGTATAACAACAACCAGGGCGGCGACTACGACTTCTCGCTCGGCACCAACGGCCTGGGCTCCTGCGCGACTCAGTACGCTTCCGAGTACATGGACGTCACCGTCTGGCGTGACGGTAACAAGTACTCCCTGCACTTTAAGAAGGGCAAGGTTGTCGGCGCCAAGAAGAAGGCACTCGAGATTGAGCCCAGCGACGAGAAACGCACCGGCACCACCATCAAATGGCGCCCCGATCTTGAGGGCTTTACCTCCATCAGCATCCCCCACGATTGGTATCGCGAGACCATGCGCCGCCAGGCCGTGGTCAACGCCAACGTGACCTTCCGTCTGCGCATCGAAGGCGACGATGGCGAGTTTACCGAAGAGGATTTTTGCTATCCCAAGGGCATCGAGGACTACGTGCTCGAGAAGGTCGGTACCGATTACCTTACCGAGCCTTTCTTTATCGAGGCCGACCGTCGCAGTCGCGACCGCGCGGACCTGCCCGACTAAAACGAAAAACTCACCGCATGCATGTGCTTCTCGCGCACCTTCATGATGCAGGAGTACTACCACAACTCATCGTGGCTCGAGAACGGCGGCTCGCCCGAGAAGGCTGCCCGCAGCGCTCTGACCAGCGCCATCGATGACTACATCAAGCAACAGGGCAAGTACAACAAAAACGAGAGCGGCATTAAGTGGCAGGACGTCCAGGACTGCCTGGTACTGGTGACCAACTGCTTCTCCACCCAGACGTCCTACGAGAACCAGACCAAAAAGGCCATCAATAACCGCTTTATCCAGCAGGCCATGACGGCCTTCTTTAAGGAGCGCCTCTCGACCTACTTGATCGAGAACAAAGATGCCGCCAACAAGATCATGGAGCAGGTGCTCATCAATAAGCGTTCGCGCGAGAACGCCGAAAAGACGCGCCAGA
>USMA01000012.1 GCA_900555765.1 uncultured Collinsella sp. | reverse complement strand
CATATGCGCCGCCCGGCTCCCGCGGCTCTCAGGGGCATCTCTCATGCAAAAACTGTCGTGGGGTAAAGTCCGAGGTCAGTGGCGTTTTATACCGAGAAATCAAAAAAAGTTGAAAATTCATTACAAATTTGCGTTGACTTTAGGCAACTAAAGTTTCATACTCCTTTTCAACCACTGGGGGATGTGAACACGCACGGATCGTTCACATCATGATTGAAGAGGATTTCTTAGACATGTTCACGCATCAGCTAAACATTATCAGCGTAGTAATTATCTGATGCGGGTTAGCACATACAGCTAGCCCGTACGATAACGGGCGGCTGATGAAGATGAGGGCCGTCGAGCGCAACCGACGGTCCTCATTTTTTATGTCTAGGAAGTTCTTTTTAGAGGAGGAAATGTAATGAACGGAGTTTTGCTCATGGTTGTGGCCGCGGCGGTGCTCGCCTGCGGCTATCTGGGCTATGGCCGCTGGCTGGCCAACAAGTGGGGCGTTGACAAGGATGCCCTCACGCCGGCCAAGCGCATGAAGGACGGCAACAGCTTCTCACCCGTCTCCGCCTTCACCGCGTTCTCGCACCAGTTCAGCTCGATCTGCGGTGCTGGCCCTGTTACGGGTACGATCGTCGCCATGGCCTTTGGCTGGCTGCCCGTCGTGCTCTGGGTCCTCATCGGCGGCATCTTCTTTGGCGCCGTCCACGACTTTGGTGCCCTGTACGCTTCGATGAAGAACAACGGCAAGTCGCTCGCTCAGCTCATCGAGAAGTACATCGGCAAGACCGGCCGTCGCCTGTTCCTGCTGTTCTGCTGGCTGTTCTGCATCATCGTCATCGCCGCCTTCACCGACATGGTTTGCAAGACGTTCATGTTCACCCCGGCCGTTGACGCTTCTGGTGCTGCTACCGGTGCCATCGACTTCACCAAGTCCTATGCCGCCGGCTGCGCTGGTACCATCTCCATCCTGTTCACCTTCGTCGCTATCGCCTTTGGATGGGCCCAGAAGAAGTTCAACCTTACCGGTGCTGCCGAGTTCGTCACCGGCGTGGTCCTCATGGTTCTCATGTTCGCCGTCGGTATGCAGTTCCCGGTCTACCTGGATAAGTTCCAGTGGTTCGCCGTCGTCATGGTCTACCTAGTCTTCGCTGGCGCTATGCCCATCCAGATGCTCAAGACCCCGCGTGACTACCTCACTTCGATCATGATGATCGTCATGATCGTCTGTGCTGTTCTCGGCATCGTCGTCCTGGGCGTCAACGGTCAGGCCACTATCACCGCTCCGGTCTTCACCGGCTTCTCCACTGCCTCCGGCATGATGTTCCCGGTCCTGTTCGTCTCCGTCGCTTGCGGTGCTCTCTCCGGTTTCCACAGCCTCGTTTCTTCCGGCACCTCTTCCAAGCAGGTCGAGAAGGAGCAGGACGCCGTCAAGGTCGGTTACGGCGCAATGATCGTCGAGTCCTTCGTCGGCATCCTTGCCATCATCGTTGCCGGCATCATGTTCTCCGATATGAACACCGCCGGTACGGGCGCCCTCAACGCCGGTGTCGCTTCCACCCCGTTCCAGATCTTCGCCGCTGGCATCTCCCGCGGTATGCAGGCCTTCGGTGTTGACGGCACGCTCGCTACCGTCTTTATGACCATGAACGTCTCCGCTCTGGCCCTGACCTCGCTCGCCGCCGTCGCCCGCAACGCCCGCACCTCGTTCTCCGAGTTCTTTGCCCAGACCAACGATGCTCTGGCCATCGAGTCCAAGGCCGGCTACATGAAGGTCCTCGGCAACCCCTGGTTCGCCACGGTCGTTACCCTGCTTCCTGGTCTCGCCCTCGCTTTTGGTGGCTATGCCAACATCTGGCCGCTCTTTGGCGCTTCCAACCAGCTGCTCGGCGGCATGACCATGATCACCCTCGCCGTGTTCTGCAAGTGCACCGGCCGCAAGGGCTGGATGCTCTACGTGCCCGTCGCCTTCCTGCTCTGCTGCACCTTCACCTCGCTGGTCCAGAGCGCCATGGGCTGCATGGCCGCCGTCCAGGCTTACGGCTTCTTCGGCACCATCCCGGCTACCGCCACCACGGCCGCCGTCTCCGTCGCCGCCACCAAGGGCCTGCAGCTCGTCTTTGCCGTCCTGCTGATGGTCCTGGGCCTCATCGTCGCCGTCAACTGCCTCAAGGAGTTCTTCGGCAAGGAGGCTGGCTCCATGCCTGATGAGGAGCCCGAGTGGTCCGAGATGGGCAAGGCCGAGTACGGCCGCGCCGCTGCCGCCGAGGCTCCCGCCGACGCCGAGGCTGCCAAGGCCTAATCGGCCTGACGAGTTGAGCGTCACATCTATATGACTCGATAAGACCGAGTCCGCGGCTCCGCGGGCTCGGTCTTTTTTCATGCAAAAGCGGGTGACGCTCGAGTGTTCTCGCAGATGTTTTGCGTGGATAAGGGCGCGCGTTGTACCATATAGACGTATATGTGTACATATGAAAGGGGCCCCGTGGCCAAGACGGTATATTCCGATAACCAAAATAATGTCGATGCCCTGGCTGAGCGTCTGAGCAGCCAGACGTCGCTTTCTGCCGAGCGTGCCAAGCTGGTTGCCTACGACCTGCTCTGCCGCAAGGCGCTCAAGATTAAGTCGAGTGCGCTGGCGCAAATTTTCCGCTCCGTCGATAAGGAATGTGACACCAAGGCGATGCGCGATGAACTTATCGCGGCAAATATCGTGACCAAGATCGAGGGTAGCGGCATTAACGGGCGCCCGGCGTTCTATACCATCAATGCCGAGATCCGTGATGCCCAGGAGCAGCCTGCCGAGTCCGTCGAGGATTTTGTCGTCGAGGATTCCGCTGACGTGCCTGCTGTGGAAGAAACTGCTCCGCGTGAGCATGTCGATACCGATGAGTTGCTCGATGAGAACGTCGTGCGTGCCTTTACGGCCAAGGCAGGACGCGGCGGTTTTGGCGGGGGTGGCAAGCGCGATGCGCAGCGCCGCGCCCAGCAGGAGCGCTTCCGTCGCGCCGTTGCTCAAAAGGGTGAGACGGATGCTGAGGCTGTTGAGATCGAGGTTGCTGCCGAGTCGCAGAAGCCCACGAAGGAGCAAAAGCCCGTGGAGGCCCAAGAGCCCAAGCGCCGTCGCGGTGCTCACTTTAAGGCTGCACAGCAGGATGCCGTGCGTGAGGTTGAAGAGTCTTCTGAGGTTGCAGACGATGTTGAAGAGTCTGCCAAGAAGGCTCCAGGTTCGTGTCGTCCCGGCCGCGGTTTTGCGGGACGCGCGTATCCCGTAAAGCATCAGGAGAAGGGCGAGTCGGTTTCGCCCACCCAGGACGAGAAGGCCGTTGAGCCGGCGGCTCGCGAGCAAAAGCCTGTTGAGCCGCAGCTTGAGGTTGATGCCGAGGCCAAGGGCCAGCAGCCTACTGATGAGCAGGCGGAGCAGGGCGCGTCGAGCAAGCCTCGCCGCCGTCGCCATCGTGGGGGCCGCAGTTCCCATGCCGAGACTGCAGCCGAGAAGACCACGCCACAGGACGAGGATGCGAAGGTCGAGGTTTCTTCGGGGCAGCCTAAGCGCCAGGCGGCGAAGGAGAGCAAGTCCGATCGTCCGCAGAAGCAGGCGCCTATGCCGAAGCGCGAGCGCAATTCCCAAGGCGATTCTAAGCGCAAGTCTCAGAAGAAGCCGGAGTCTACCGCAGCAGATACTGCTGCCCAGCAGCCCAAGTCGGCAGTCCACGGCGAGGTCTCGGCGTTTGCCCTTGCCCGCGTTTTAGGCAGGCAGCTGCTCAAAGTTGTCCCTACGCCTACGGCGCTCTCTAAGATCAAGGAGCAGCAGACACAGATCGTAAAGGTCGAGGGCAAGGACGGCAAAAAGGCTCCGCAGCGCACTCAGCACAACGAGATGTCCAACCGCAAGATTGCCGAGGAAATCGCAATCATCCAGGCTTGGATCGAGCAGAACCGAGGTGCCGATACGCCGGTTGCCTCGCGCCGTCAGCGTGCCTACCAGATCTTTAACGACGAGAAGGCTTTTGACGGCAAGCACGGTGAGCGCCTGATCAGGCGTATGACCGAAAAGGGCATCAGCATGCAGGCGATCAAGGTCGCCCCCAATCGCCCCGTGCATTTTACGGGCTTCTTTACGCTGGGCGCCGACAAGCCGTTCATTATGGTCGAGAACCTGGACACCTACGACGAGATCGTCAAGCTGCTGCGTGGCCGCAAGCACGCCAAGCTCTTTGGCATCAAGGTGGGCGGCGTGATTTTTGGCGGCGGATGCAAGGCGAGCGTCTCGCATGCCCTGGACGATTATCTGGCCGAGATTGGCTATCGCTTTAACTACGTCTACTACGTAGGCGATATCGATCGCGAGGGCGCGCGCATTGTCGAGCAGACTCGCAATGCCAATGTGGTTGAGATTCGCCTGCATGCCGGCATGTACCGCGCCATGCTCGCCGAGCATAAGCGTCGCGTGAAGGCCGGCGGCGAGTGCGAGCCCGCGGCTGCCAACCAGGGCGTGCCGCAGAACCTGGCGGCGACGATCAAGGATCTGCCCATGGTTACGCGCGTGCAGTTCCGCAACGTGCTGCGCGAGGGCGGGCGCATTCCGCAGGAGATTCTGATGACCGCAGACTATCGGGATGGCGACTCGGGAAGCTTCGACCGCATGCTCAACAACTAGGGCGTTCGGCCCCGGGAGAGTGGGGACACCGGCTTAGGTTTCCTGCTCTACAGTCCTGCTCACGACGGAGGCCACATTAAGTGGCCTCCTGTTCGTGCGGAACTCGCGATAACCCTAAGCCGGTGTCTCCACTCTCCCGGGGCCTGCGGCTACTTGGTTGTCGCATGCGGGTCGCTTTTCGGAACTGGGCTGATATTTTCTAGATGAAAGGCGCTCTTGGTCCTTATGGGCTTGGGGCGCCTGTCTTTTAAAGGTAGATTTTTGGGAGGCCGGCACTTGGAGACGTTCCTTTAGTGCCGGCACTTTAGGAACGTCTCCAAGTGCCGGCTGTGGGACGGAGGGATTCCGCGTCCGCCTTTTCGGCGGCCGCGCCCCGCTGCGTCGCTTCGCTCCTTGCGTGCTGCGCTGGAAAACGCTTCGCGTTTCCTCAGCTCCGCACCCTTGCGGGTTCGAATCCCTCCGCTTGTCCACAAGAAAGCGCCCAGGGCCGTTATGGGCTCAGGGCGCTCAATTTTAATGGCTGGGACGGAGGGATTCGAACCCCCAACAGCCGGCACCAAAAACCGGAGTTCTACCGTTGAACTACGTCCCAATGTGTGGTGTTGCCCAAAAGCAACTCGTTTAGTTTACCTAATCTGCGAGGGCATCGCAAACGCCATCGAGCAGGCGTACGGCGAGTGTCTGCGCGTCGCTGGCCGTGAAGGTGCCGTTGTAGCGCGTCATGCCCGTGAGCTCAATGCGAATGCGAGCCGGCTTCTGCTGCGCGGCGACATTGGCAGTGCGGATGCGCTGGGCCAGGTTGTGGCACTCGGCGAGGGCAATCGTGGCGCGCGGTGCGGCGTCGGCGGGCAGCTCGTCGCTTGCGAGCTCGAGCACCAGGTCAACGTCGGTTGGGACCTCGGAGTCGCAGAGCATCATGCCGCTGTTGTCGGTCGTTGCCGTGGCGATATTCCACATGCGCGACGCAACACTGCGTGCGATGGGGTCCTCGCCGATAACGGCAATCTGGAAGCGCTCGAGCACGTTGGCGGCGCGAGCAAAACCGATACGGGACTCGGCTTCGGTGACCGAGGGCTTGCCCTCCCACACATGGTGCAGGCGGTTGATGTAGGCGTAGGTGTCCTGGAAGGCCATGCCGTCGGCAAACAGGCCGACATTTTCCTGGAACTGCTGCAGGGCGGCCTCGGTATGCGGACCAAAGTAGCCGTCGTCTTCGCCACAGGCAAAGCCCAAAACGTTGAGAGCGCGCTGCAGGGCCTGCACATCGGCGCCATGGAAATTGGGCATGCGCAGATAGAGAGTGCGGTCGCCGTGCTTATACTAAGCGTCTACAAGGGCGCTCCAGCAGGGGATATCGACGGCATGACCGGCAGCAAGGCCGCTGTCGAGCCTGAAGGTGCTGACGGCCTGCTCAGTGGTGGCTCCAAAGTACTTGTCGGTGACTTCGGCGGCATCAATCGTGTAGCCGAGCTGCAGGAGACGAGACTGCACGTCCTCGACGGCTGCTCCTTGCATGCCCGTTGTAATAGGTTCCATGAACGAACCCCTTTCGGCGTACCATTCGTACTATTTGAGCGTCTGTCGGATAGACAACGCAAAGGGATGCATAAACATGCACTCAACAGTGTAGCAAGTTGTGCCTAAATACGCTGCTGACAGGTTTTATAACCCCCGTTAGTTAAGACGCTCCACAAAGAAATCTGCCATGGAGAGGAACAGCTCGCGTGCGTGCGGATCAAGCTCAACGTTCTCGATGGCCGCTTTGGCCTTAGCGGTCAGGTCGAGCGCGTAAGTGCGGGCGTAATCGATGGAGCCGGTCTCCTGGAAGATCTCCACGGCGCGTGCGAGCTGCGCGGGATCATCGGTGCCTGAGGAAAGAATCGCCTCGACCTCGTCGTGGTGGCGCTCATCAGAGAGGGCGTGTACGGCGACAAGCGTGCGCTTGCCCTCGGTGATGTCGGTGCGGAAGTCCTTGTTGGCGGCTTCCTTAGTGCCGACAAGGTTGAGCAGGTCGTCCTGAATCTGAAAGGCAAGGCCTGTATGCAGGCCAAAGGCGCGCAGCGCTTCGATTTGCTCATCGCTGCCGCCGCCGATAATGGCTCCGGCGGCAAGCGGCGTGGCTCCGCTGTAAAACGCGGTCTTGTGCGTCGCCATGTCCAGGTAGTCATCAACCGAGATATCAAAGCGCCCGTCGCGGACCCAACCCAGGTCGAGTGCTTGTCCCTCAATGGTGCGGACGATCATCTCGGTAAGCTCGTGGAGCACGCGCAGCTTCACGTCGGACTCCAGCGTAGGGTCGTCGAGAACCGTCTTGGTGACCATGGTGAGCGCCAGGTCACCACAATTGATGGCAAGGCCCGTGCCCTCGGTAAGGTGCATGCAGGGCTTGCCTCGACGAAGCTGTCCGTTGTCGGCGATGTCGTCGTGGATCAGCGCGCCCGACTGGAAATGCTCGATGGCCGCCGCGGCGCTGCGGGCACTCTCAAAGCTACCGCCCACTGCGGTTGCGGCGAGCATGCAGATAAGCGGGCGGTGGCGCTTGCCGGCGTTGGCCGTAAAAGCCGAGAGCGGCGCGTACAGGTAGCGCTCGATATCGGCAGAGGTCGCCTGTCCGTCAAAGAACGTGGCCAGATAGTCGTTAATCTGGTCAAAGTGCTGGGCTAAAAAGCTGGTAAACGGACTGGACACGGGTTCTCGCATTCTTTCTGAGGTTGCATTGATGCAATATGCAGACAACATATTGCCACATCAGGGCGTTTGGCGCGGCAGTTTTGGCGATTTAGGACAACGGGCGTGCGTTTGATGGAGTGTGCCTAAATCAGCCTAAAATGCTCGAGCGCCGCAACGACACCGTCATGATCGACGGTGTCGGTCACGTAATCGGCCTTATCCTTGAGATAGTCCGGTGCGTTGCCCATCGCAATGCCGACATCGACGGCGTTCATCAGCGAGACGTCATTGCTGGCGTCGCCAATGCCGTATACGGTTCCGTGGTGGGGGTCGAGGGCGTCGAGTACAGACTGGATGCCCCAGCGCTTCGTGCATTCGCGGGGCGAGATTTCGGTTACCTCGAGTTCGAGCTCATTAAAGCACAGCAGCGGCTCAAGTGCCTTATCTTGAGCGATGTGGTTGGCGAGCGATGTAGACATCAAGATCTTGTAGACACTGTAATGTTGCAGCTGCGTGACTGCGTCGCCCAGGGTGCGCGCGTATCCGGGAGCATCGGGCGCATCGGCACTCATGCGCACGACGCCGTTGAGGCCCTCAAAGCGGATGACCTCGCCCGATTGCTCAAGGTAGGGGGCAAGACGCTGCAGCATACTGGGCGTCATCGACAGATCGCGAATTGCGTGTCCGTTGATCTCGGCGTAACCGCCCGCAAGACAGACGATGCCGGTCCAAGGCAGCTCAAGAAGTTTGGGGTGGATGCAGCTCAGGGTGCGTCCCGTGCAGATAAAGGCCATGTTGCCGTTGGCGACAAACTCGCGGATTGCCTGCGAAACCGCCTCGTTGGGATAGGGGGAGAGGTCCCGCTCGTCTTCGGGAAGGTCTTGGGCGAGCCTGGGGTCTTGCCAGGCGAGCGTTCCGTCGATATCGAAGAAGCAAATAGAGCCGCGCTTATGGGCTGCGCTGGCGGCAGGGGAGGCCGAGGTGGTGGGCACAAATTCCGGCTCGAGGCCCATGATCTGGTCAAAATGCTCTTTAACGCGGGGAACGGAGATGCCGATGACCACCTGGGCGGTCTTGCCCGTAATGATGAGGCCCTTGGCGCCCACCGCGACAAACGACGCGTTATCTGCAACGATGGAAGGGTCTGCGACCTCGACGCGCAGGCGCGTGGCGCAGTTGGTTGCGCCCACGATATTGCCAACGCCACCTAAAAGCTGAATTACCCGCTCAGCGAGGACGTGATCTTGATCGGATCGACTATCGACCTCGTCATTGGGGGATTGCTCTTTGGCAAAGTCGCTTCCCGTTAAACAATCGATTGCCGCGCGATTGGCAACATGATCCTCGCGGCCCGGTGTCTTAAGGTCATAGACCAAGATGAGTGCTCGAAAACTAACAAAAAAGATGAGGCTAAAGGCAAGGCCGATACCGAGCGCCAAAAGATAGGCACCGGCATGCGTGCGCATGAGCGGAATAAAGTTGTAGGCTGCCATCTCCATCAGGCCGCCCGAGAAGATGCCGACGATGCCAAAGAGATTCATGGTTGTGGCAAGGCAAGACGATAAGACGGCGTAGAGCAAAAAGAGCCCGGGGTGGGTGAACATAAAGAGAAACTCGAGCGGCTCGGTAACGCCGCAAACCACCGAGGCGATGATGGCGGGAGCAAGGATGACCCTGAGGCCGGCGCGGCGCTCGGGTTTTGCGGTGGAGTAGAACGCAGCTGCGATGGCAGGAGGGCCAAAGAGCTTGACCCAGCCGGTGGCGGTAAAACCGGCCACCGGCGCAAGTTCATAAAGGGGGCGCGTACTATGGGAGAGGATGGGGAGCAAACTGCTCCACGTGGCGTAGATGCCGTCGTTAATGACCAGGTTGTCGTAGTAGATCGGCATGTAGAGCAGGTGGTGCAGGCCAAAGGGCTCGAGTGCTCGTTCTAAAAAGACAAAGATGCCCACGCCAAAGGGACCGATGCCTGCAAGCGCGTGACGCAGCGTATCAGTTACATCGTATACGTAGGGCACGATGGCGGCCGAGATAGCAGCAAGGGCAAACACGGCAAAAAAGCTGATGAGGTAGACCAGCGAGGAGCCCGAGAAGGTGCCGAGCCAATCGGGAACCTTGGCATCGTAGAAGCGGTCATGGATGGCGACGACGGTTGCCGATACCGCCAGCGGGCCGATAATGCCGGTGTCGAGCGTCTTGATGCCGTCGATGATGGTGATGCCGCTAGCGGAGGTCAAAGACGACGGGTACTTAAGTCCAAGATTGTCTCCGCTCAGCTTAATGATCTCGCTCAAAAAGAAGCAGTAGGCAAAATAGGCGACGAGAGCCTCGAGGCAGCAACGAGCCGGTTGTTTTTGGGCAAGACCGATGGGCAGCGCTACGGCAAAAAGGAGCGGGAGGCGTTTAAAGACCGTCCACGAGCCGCGCTGGATGATGGTCCAAAAAGCGTACCAAGGGGTTCCGTATACGGCGAGATCGCCGACGATGTCCGCAGTCGTTGCGAGAGCGGAGACGCCGACCATGAGGCCTGATATAGAAAACAGCATGGCGGGCGCGAACATTGCCCCGCCAAAGCGTTGGATTTTTTGCAGCATGTTCTGCCTTCCGAATATCGAGGCGCGTTGCGCGTGGGGAAACGTTTAAACAATGGATTCATTGTAGAGGACCAGACGAGTGTCGTACCGGCAGTTTTGAGCGAAACCGATTTGGGCATGACAGAAACCGTCAACGGCTAAATCCTGTCGCTTCACCGATATTCGGTTTAAACAACTTTAAGAAATGCTATCGTGCCTAGCCGGAAATGAATAATGTAGAGGTGAAACAATGCCAAAAGCGATATACGAAGGAATCTACCGAGAAATACGCTCGCGCATCATTAATGGGACCTATGCGTTTCAGGAGATGCTGCCAACCGAAGCCGAGCTGACCGCGGAATTTGGCTGCACGCGCAATACCGTCCGCCGCGCTTTGAGCATGCTGGCCGACGGGATGTTTGTGCAGCCCATACACGGCAAGGGCGTGCGCGTTATTTGGCTTAAGGGCGAAACCGACATGTTGGGCGCACTCGAAGAGGTTGAGTCGTTTGGCGAGTTTGCAAAGCGCAACAATGCCGTTGCATCGACGGACGTTAAGTCTTTCGAACATCTGGTTTGCACCGAGCAACTCTCTCGTCACCTGGGCTTTAAGGTGGGCGAGGAGTTGATTCGCGTAGTGCGTGTCCGAAGCCTCAACGGCAACGCGCGCCAAGTGGACCATGGCTATATTTTGGCGTCGATCGCCAAGGGCCTGACTCCCGAGAGCGCGGCAGATTCTATTTACGGCTATCTGGAGCACAAGCGCGGTGTCAAAGTGATGGCGAGCCGTCGTACGGTGAGTGTCGAGCTCGCCAACGATGAGGACTGCAGCTATCTTGACCTCGGCAAATACAACTGCGTTGCCGTCATGGAGAGTCAGTCGTACACCTCGGATGGCATCTTGTTTGAGGTGACGCACACTCGCACACACCCCGAGATCTTCCATTACCGCGTCAATTCCAAGCGATAGCCGGCTAGCTCGCAGCCTGACGAGACTCATGGCCTCAAAGAGAAAACGCCCGGTCAAACCGACGGTACATCGGCTTGACCGGGCGTTTTCTCTGCATTAGATAACAAATAATTGTTTATACAAAACTTGTCAAGTATCAAGTTGAAATTACCGTTCACCGAAGTTTTTCTACCGCTCTAGTAATACTTGTTCAAACAACTAGCCAAATAGCGTATCGTTCAAATCAGCAAAAGGGGCAAAGTCCCCGAGCCAATCTCCGAAGGCGGCGGCAAAGGGTGCCGCCACGGTGTGAAAGGGTGGATTGTAATGAAGAACGAAATGAGCAGAAGGCAGTTCCTGGGCTTTGCTGGTTCCGCGGCTGCAGTTCTTGGTCTGGGCCTCGTGGGTTGCGGTGGTTCTGCCGGCTCCGGCTCCTCTGCTTCTGGTGACGCTGCCGAGGTCTACTTCCTCCAATTCAAGCCCGAGGTCGACAAGGAGTGGAAGGAGATCGCCAAGGCCTATAAGAAGGAGAAGGGCGTCGAGGTCAAGATCGTGACCGCCGCTTCCAACACCTACGAGGAGAAGCTTAAGTCCGAGATGTCCAAGAGCTCCGCTCCGACCCTGTTCCAGGTCAACGGCCCCACCGGTCTTAAGAACTGGAAGGATTACTGCGCCGACCTGTCCGATACCAAGCTCCGCGGTGAGCTCATTGACGACTCCCTGGCTCTGCAGTCCGACGGCAAGGATGTGTGCATCGACTGGGTCCAGGAGAGCTTCGGCATCATCTACAACAAGCAGCTGCTCGAGAAGGCTGGCTACAAGGCCGAGGACATCAACTCCTTCGACAAGCTGAAGGCTTGTGCCGATGACATCCAGGCCCGCAAGGACGAGCTTGGTGTCGAGGGTGCCTTCACTTCCGCCGGCATGGACGACTCCTCCAGCTGGCGCTACACCACCCACCTTGTCAACATGCCGCTCTACTACGAGTTTGAGAAGGAGCACAACCAGGAGGACGACGAGATCAAGGGTGAGTTCCTCGACAACTACAAGCAGATCTTCGACCTGTACATCACCGACTCCACCTGCGATCCTTCGCAGCTTGCTTCCAAGACCGGCGACGACGCCACCAACGAGTTCGCAACCGGCAAGGCCGTCTTCTACCAGAACGGCTCTTGGGCCTACTCTGACCTCGTCAAGGCCGGCATGACCGACGA
>USMA01000011.1 GCA_900555765.1 uncultured Collinsella sp. | reverse complement strand
ACGGAGTTTTGTGAGTGGCGCGGCGTCGTGGTGCCCAAGCGCAGCGAAGGCAGCATATGCCGAGGACATGACGGCACCAGCGATCTCCTCATGAGACAGGCCCCTATCGTCAACAATGCCGTCGATGATGCCGAGCGCCAACAGATCGGGGGCCGTGAGCTTAAGCGCCTCGGCGGCCTCATTCGCGCGCTCGGTATCCTTCCACAGGATCGACGCACAGGCCTCGGGGCTCACGACCGAATAGGCCGAGCTCGAGAGCATCAGGATGCGATCGGCCACGGACAGCGCCAGCGCGCCACCAGAGCCGCCCTCGCCTGTCACCACCGAGACAATCGGTGTCTTAAGGCCGCTCATCTCCATGAGATTTTGGGCAATCGCCTCGCCCTGGCCGCGCTCCTCGGCACCGATGCCGCAAAACGCGCCTGAAGTATCGACCAGGCACAGAACCGGCCGACCAAACTTTTCGGCCTGGCGCATACGGCGGCGCGCTTTGCGGTAGCCCTCGGGATGTGCCATGCCAAAGTTGCGGCGCATACGCTCTTTGGTCGTGGTGCCGCGCTCGATGGCGATGACCGTTACGGGGCGTCCGTCTTTCCAGCCAATGCCAGCCACCACAGCGGCGTCGTCGCCAAAGTAACGGTCGCCGTGCAGCTCCACAAATCCATCCAGGCCCAGCGAGATCATCTCGCACGCCGTGGCGCGATCTGCCGAGCGGGTCTGCTTGACAATCTCGAGCGCGGTTTTTGGTGCCGGCGAGCGCTTAAACAAGTGTCCCAGCTTTTTGCCGCGGCGACCCGTATGCACGATCTCATGCGGTGCCCCCAGGCCGGGCGCGTGCCCTTCGTGCAGTGCCAGCAGCTCGCCCACCGTGAGCGCAATCTCGCCACGCGGAACAACGGCATCGCAAAAGCCGTGCTCCAGCAAAAACTCGGAGCGCTGGAATCCCTTGGGCAGGCGCTTGTGCATGTTCTGCTCGATCACGCGCGGGCCGGCAAATGCCGTCAGGGCATCGGGCTCGGCCAGGATAATGTCGCCCTCCATGGCAAAGCTCGCGGGTACGCCTCCGGTCGTGGGGTCGGTGAGCACCGTGATATACAGGCCGCCCGCCTCGCTGTGGCGCCTAACCGCCGCAGAAATCTTGGCCATCTGCATAAGCGAGGTCACGCCCTCTTGCATGCGCGCACCGCCCGAAACGGTAAAGCCGACAACTGGCAATCCCAGCTCGGTCGCACGCTCAAATGTGCGACAGATCTTCTCGCCCACCACGGAGCCCATCGAGCCCATCATAAAGTTAGCGTCCATAAAGAAGAGCGCGGTATCGCAACCGCAGATTTTGCCCCTGCCGCACACAACGGCATCGCGCTCGCCCGAACGCTCGCTCACGCCCTTGAGCTTATCGGCATAGCCGGGAAACGAGAGGAAGTCCTCCGACGCCAGATAGGCATCCCATTCCTCACACGTGCCCTCGTCGCCCGTCATGCGCATGCGCGCGCGCCCGCTCCCGCAACGAGGGCAGACCTCGAGGTTGTCGTGTAGGCGTGCCTCATCGATCACACGGCGGCACTCCGGGCACTTGATAAACACGTGGCGCGCGGGAAACTCGGCACACGACTCGGTTATCGGCCCCTCAAGGACATTGACCGTCTTCGCTTTTCTATTCATCAGCATAGAGATGCCCCATCAGATCGGTGTGATACATGCCCGACAAGAACTAGTCGTTTGCCAGCACGTCGAGCTGAAGCTCGCTGTTTTCGCTCACGCCCTCAATCACGAGCTCGCCCAGGGCCGAGCGCATCTTGCGAATGGCGCCGTCACGCGTGGGCGCACACACTATGAGCTTGCCGAGCATGGAATCGTAGTACGGCGGAACGGCAGCCCCGGTAAACATGGCGGAATCCCAGCGCACGCGCGGACCGCCCGGCACACGCAACGCGGTGACCGTTCCGCATGACGGCAGAAAGTCCGGCGTTTCGGCATTGATGCGGCACTCCATGGCGTGGTTGCGGACCGGCATGTCCTCCTGCTCAAAGGGCAAAGGTTGGCCGGCTGCCACGCGCAGCTGCCACTTGACCAAGTCGGTATCGGTCACAAACTCCGTAACTGGATGCTCCACCTGCAAGCGCGTGTTCATTTCCATAAAGTAGAAATTGCCGTCGTCCGAATACAGGAACTCGATGGTACCGGTTCCTTCGTAGCCGACGGCACGAGCCAGGTCACGCGCGGCCTTGTGCATGCGCGCGCGAATGTCGTCGCGTCCGTCGAGGCACGGTGCGGGACTCTCCTCGACCAGCTTTTGGTTGCGGCGCTGCACCGAGCACTCGCGCTCGCCGAGCGAAAACACATGGCCCTGTTTATCGGCCATAATCTGCACCTCGACGTGGTGCGCCGGCGCGACGAACTTCTCCATGTAGCATTCGCCGTCGCCAAAAACAGCCTCGCCCTCGGCACGCGCCTCGACAAATGCCTTTGCCGCATCTTCCACGCGCTCGACCTTGCGAATACCACGACCGCCACCGCCCGCCCGCGCCTTAATAAGCACGGGGCAGCCGATGCGCTCGGCCTCGGCCGTCGCCTCCTCGGGGCTTTTGAGCAAATCGCAGCCTGGCACGATGGGCACGCCCGCCGCGGCAGCCGTTCGACGTGCGGCGTCCTTGTCGCCCATGCTGTCGATCACCTCGGCCGAAGGACCGACAAACGCCAGGCCATACTTGTCGCAGTCGCGCACGAAGCTCGCCTTTTCGGAAAAGAAGCCATAGCCGGGATGAATTGCCTTAGCTCCCGACTTTACGGCACAGGTGAGCACGGCATCGTCGTTGAGGTAGCTCTCGGCAAGACGCGGGCCGCCGATGCAATACGCCTCGTCGGCAAGCTGCACGTGCAGCGCGTCCGCATCGGCCGTGGAGTAGACGGCGACGGTCTTGATGCCCATATCGCGGCACGCGCGGATAACACGGACCGCGACCTCGCCGCGGTTGGCGATGAGCACTTTGTCGCACATGAAGCCTTCCTTAACTTTCGTGCATGAGCGCAAAAGACATATCGGCGCGGCAGCAAACCTCACCGTTGACGCTCGCAGTACCCGTCGCAAAGCGGAACGGCCCGCGCGCACGCGTGATGGAGCACACCAGATCAACCGTGTCGCCCGGGCGCACCGGACGCTTAAAGCGCACCTTGTCCAGACTCGTGTAGAACGGCGTCGCGCCGCGCGCCTCCTCATCGCCCATCAGCAGCACGCAACAGTTTTGGGCGAGCATCTCGCACTGGATCACGCCGGGGACCACCGGGTTTCCCGGAAAATGCCCCTGCAAAAAGTATTCGTCGCCCGTAATCATGATCTTGCCGTGGGCCTCGTCGCCCACCAGCTCGGCTTCGTCGAGCAAAAGCATCGGCTCGCGATGCGGTAACAGCTTCTTGAGCTCTTCTTTGTTCATGGATATCACCTATCCGATCCTCATGAGGCAGCTGCCGAACTCCACGAGGTCGCCGTCGGCCACGCAGATCTCGAGCACCTCGCCATCCGCCTCGGCCGTCACCTCGTTGAGAACCTTCATGGCCTCGATGATGCAGAGGGTCTCGCCGGCCTTGACCTTGGAGCCCACGTGCACAAACGGCTCGTCGCCCGGCGCCGGGGCAGCATAGAACACGCCGACCATGGGAGCGGTCACCTCGGTGCCCTTGGGCTCCGGTGCGGCGGCAGGCGCCTGCGCGGCGGGCTCCGGTGCGGCAGGCGCGACTGTGGGAGCTGCAACTGGAGTGGCCATAGCGCTCGGCATGGGCATGGGCACGGCAACCGGCTGTGCGGCGCTCGCGCGCTCGAGTTCGACCGCGGTGCCATCGGGTTCCTCAACGCGTACGCGCGTGAGGCCGCGGTTCTCCATAACATCGGCTATCTCGGCAAGTCTTTTGGAATCCATGCTCTAGCTCCTCGTATATCTACGCAGCGCGATGGCGGCGTTGTGTCCGCCAAAGCCCAGGTTGGTCGAAAGCGCCCAGGTAAGGTCGGCGCGAACCGCGCGATTGGGCGTGTAGTCAAGATCGCAGGCGGGATCGGGCGTGTGGTAGTTAATGGTCGGAGGCACCACGCCCTGCTCGAGCGCCATGGCACAGGCCATGACCTCGATGGCACCCGTGGCACCGATCATGTGGCCGGTCATCGACTTGGTCGACGAGACGTGCGCGGCGCGCGCCGCGTCCTCGCCGAGCGCTCGCTTGATGCCCGCCGTCTCGGACGAATCGTTGAGCTTGGTCGAGGTGCCGTGGGCATTGATGTAGAGACCCTCGGAAGGCTGGACGTCACCCTCGGCAACCGCCAGCGAGATCGCGCGGGCAATGCCGGCAGCCTCGGGATCGGGGCTCGTGATGTGATAGGCATCATCGGTGTTGCCGTAGCCCACGACCTCGGCATAAATGTGCGCACCGCGCGCCTGCGCATGTTCCATGCTCTCGAGCACGAGCACGCAGGCGCCCTCGCCCATCACAAAGCCGTCGCGGTCTGCATCGAACGGACGGCAGGCCGTCGCGGGATCGGGGTTGGTGGTCAATGCGCGGCAGGACGTAAAGCCCGCAACGGCATCGGGGATAATTGCGGCCTCGGCGCCGCCGGCGAGGATCGCGTCGGCATAGCCGTGCTTGATGGCGCGGAACGCCTCGCCCACCGCATGAGCCGAGGTTGCGCACGCGGTCACCACGGGCAGGGTCGGGCCCTTTGCCTTGTGGCGGATTGCGATATTGCCCGATGCCATGTTGGGGAGCATCATCGCGATCATATAGGGCGATGCGCGGCGGGGCCCACGTTCGGCAATCGTATGGACGTTGTCGACGAGCGTCGTCATGCCGCCCACGCCCGAGCCCACGTAGACGCCCAGGCGCTCGCGATCGATGGCGCCTTCGACATCAAAGCCCGCATCGTGCATGGCTTCGTCCGAAGCCGCCATCGCAAACTGAACGCAGGGGTCGAGATGCTTGGCGTCACGCTTGCCAAAGTACTCGTTGCCGTCAAAGCCCTTGACCTCGGCTGCCACCTTGACGGCAAACGCATCGGTATCGAAGTGCGTGATCGGGCCGATGCCGCACGTGCCGGCGCACATGGCCGCCCAGGTGGCAAGCGCGGTGTTGCCGAGCGGCGACACGGCACCGATGCCGGTGATTGCAACTCTCTGTTCCATCATGGTCTCCTCATTCAAGCCGTTGTTCGGCCCTGGTTTCTACATCGCCATTCCGCCGTCGACGCGCACGACCTCGCCCGTAATGTAGGCAGCCGCATCACTCGCCAAAAAGCGCACCACGCCGGCCACTTCCTCGGGGCGCGCCATGCGCCTCAGGGGAATCTGCTCCTCGCACGCCGCACGCACCTTATCCGATAGCTTTGCCGTCATATCGGTCTCGACAAACCCGGGTGCGACCGCGTTCACTCGTACGCCGCGGGGCGCAAGCTCGCGCGCCACCGCCTTGGTCAGGCCGATCACGCCCGCCTTGGAGGCAGCGTAGTTGGCCTGCCCGGCATTGCCCATCAGGCCCACGACCGAGCTCATGTTGACGACGCAACCGCCGCGCTGGCGCATAAAGGTCTTGGTGAGTGCGCGCGTCGTGTTAAACGTTCCTTTAAGATTGACATCGAGCACGCGATCGAAGGCGTCATCGCCCATGCGCATGAGCAGGCCATCGCGGGTGATGCCAGCGTTGTTGACGAGCGCCCAAATGGGGCCAAAGTCGTTGAGGACCGCTTCCACGCACGCGTTGACGGTAACGGGGTCGGCCACGTCGCATTGATATGCGCGTGCCGCGGCGCCAGCCGCCTCGCAGGCTTCGCACGTCTCGCACGCCGCAGCGACGCTGCCGGCATAGACGACGGCATTAGCACAGCCGTCCTCCGCCAGACCGACAGCGCAGGCGCGGCCGATACCCCGCGAGCCGCCCGTGACCAGTGCCACGCGACGTGAGTCGTTGCGCTCGAGCGCGCCGTTGTTCAAGTTGCCCATGTCATTCCTTTCGGGTTACAGCCCTGTGGACTATGCGAGCTCGTCGGCAATAGCTGCGACCTGCTCGGCCGTTTCGCACGAATACACGCGAACGTCGCTCAGCGTACGCTTGACCACGCCCGACAGTGTTTTGCCAGGGCCGACCTCAATAAACGTGTCGATGCCCTGATCCTGCAGAGTATGCAGCGTGTCGACCCAGCGCACGGGATGGCTCACCTGGTTGGCCAAGACATCCGATGCTGCTCGCGGGTCCGCCGGATAGGGCGCCGCCGTCATATTTGCCTTGACCGGAATTAGCAGCGGAGACGGCGCGTGACCGGCTTGGATATACGTCGCCAGTCCCTCAGTCGCCTCGGCCATATAGGGGCTATGGAATGCACCCGACACCGCGACCTTCATGGCCCGGCCACCAGCCTCTTTTACCAAGGCGTCGAGCTCCTGCAGCGCCTCGGGCGCTCCGGCAACAACCGTCTGCTGCGGGCTGTTGTAGTTGACCGTCCAGCAATCCTCGCCGGCCTGCGCAGCCAGGTTCTCGACTTGCGCCGCATCAAGCTTGATGACGGCGCGCATACCGCCGGGGTGACGCTCGGCAGCCGCGGCCATCAGCGCCGCGCGCTCGCACACGAGCTCAAAGCCCGCTCGCGTATCGAACGCTCCTGCAAAGGTGAGCGCGGCGACCTCGCCCAGCGAGAATCCCGCACAGGCGGCAGGCGCCACGCCGCGCTCGCGCAGTGCGGCAGCCGCTGCCAGGTCATGAACGAACACGCAAGGCTGCGTATTCTCGGTCTGCGAGAGCTCCTCCTTGGAGGCGCTCCGGCACTGCTCGCTCGTCCCCGGGCGCACCTCATCGGCAATGGCGAACACCTCGGCGGCCGCCGGCGATGTCTCGATCAGATCGACGCCCATCGCGGGGTGCTGGGCACCCTGGCCGGCAAACAAAAACGCTACGCCACCCATGCGCACGCACCCTTCAGGACGTGCTCGGCGCCATCGACCAGGTCGTCAACGATTTCGCGTGCGCTCTTGCGCTCGTTGACCATGCCGGCAATCTGTCCACACAAAAACGAACCCTCTTCGTAGTTGCCGTCCTTGGCGGCCTTACGCAGCGCACCGGTTCCCATAGCACCGAGCTCCTCGGCACTCGCACCGGAACCCTCGCTCTTGGCATAGGCGTTGGTGAAGGGGCTCTTGAGGGCGCGCACTGGATGCCCCGTCGAGCGACCAGTCGCACGCGTCGAAGTGTCGTTGGCCTTCAGGACCATCTCTTTGTACTGCTCCGAGACGGTGCACTCATTCGCAACGAGAAAGCGCGTACCCACCTGGACGCCGGCTGCGCCCAGCATAAAGGCGGCCGCCACGCCGCGGCCGTCGGCAATACCGCCGGCGGCCACGACGGGAATGTCAACCGCATCGACGACCTGCGGCACCAGTGCCATCGTCGAGGTCTCGCCAATATGGCCGCCCGATTCGGTACCCTCGGCAACAACCGCCGTGGCTCCACGACGTGCCACGAGGCGCGCCAGCGCCACCGAGGCAACGACCGGGATGACCTTGATGCCCGCCTCGTTCCACGCCTTCATGTACTTGGCGGGATTGCCGGCGCCCGGCTCGACGACCGGCACTCGCTCGGCAATCACGACCTGTGCATCCTCGTCGGCTAACGGTCTCATGAGCATGACGTTCACGCCAAAGGGCTTATCCGTCTTGGCGCGCAGCTCATGAATCTGGTCGCGAAGCCAGTTGGCGTCGGCGTTCATGGCCGCGATGATGCCTAAGCCACCCGCCTCGGACACTGCGGACGCCAGCGAGGCATCGGCAATCCAGGCCATACCGCCCTGGAACACGGGCTTTTCGATGCCGAGCAGATCGCAGAGAGGAGTCTTGAGCATCTCTACTTCTCCAATGCCGCCTCGACCGTATCGGCGAACTCGCCGACCGTCTTGGGGTTCTCCTCGGTATCGAGCTGGATGCCAAACTCGTCCTCGACGGCAACGAGGATCTCGACGGTGCCCAGGCTGTCGAGACCAATCTCCTCGAGCGTGGACTCGGGCTTCATCTCGACATCGTCAAGACCGGCGGTCTCGCGGATAACGTCGCAAACGCGCTCGAAGGTCTTCTGATCTGCCATGGTAGTTCTCCTTTGGTTGTGCCCTAGGGCGTTTTTATTTCCTATGTGCGACTACTTCCAACGAAGCAGATAGCCACCTATATCCAGACCGGCGCCAAATCCAACCAAGGCGATGGTGTCGCCTGTGTGAAGTGCACCGGCGTTTGCCAGCCGGTCGAGGGCAAGCGGAATGCATGCGCTCGAAATGTTGCCGGTCTCGCGCAACGTGCGAACCACGCGCTCGTCCGGCACGCCCAGGCGCTTGACCGCCTGGCTCAGGATTCGTTCGTTAGCCTGATGGAATACAAAATGATCGATGTCTTCGACCAAAATGCCCGCATCGATCGCAAGCTTATGGACCGTGTCGCAGATGGCGTTGACGCCGAACTTGAACACGCGGCGGCCATTCATGGACAGCACGCTCGCGCTATCTGCGGAAGCCTTAAACGGCGAGGTACCGACCAGACCGGGAACGCGCAACGTCTCGACGTCGGGCGCCGTCGAAAGCTCAACGGCAAGGGGACTGTCTCCCCCAGCCTCAATCACTGCGGCGCCTGCCCCATCGCCAAAGAGCACGCAGGTGGCACGGTCGGTCCAGTCGAGCGCGCGCGTCATCTGCTCGGCAGCAACGACAAGCACGCGCTCGGCGCGACCGCGGGCGATATAGCCCTCGGCGACATCGAGCGCAAATACGAAGCCGGCACAAGCCGCCGAGACATCGAAGGCAGGGCACGTCGCGCCTAGTCGCTCAGCAACGGCACACGCCTCAGCGGGAACAAGGTGGTCACCCGTCGTCGTCGAACAGACGATCAGATCCAGCTGGCTCGCGTCGATTCCGGACACCTGGAGTGCCCGCTCACTCGCCGCTACGGCAAGGTCGTCAAGTGACTCGGTGGTGCAGACGTGGCGGCTCTTGATACCGGTGCGAGTAAAAATCCACTCATCCGAGGTATCGAGGAACTCAGACAGCTCGTCATTGGAAACGCTGCGCTCAGGAAGCGCCGAGCCTGTTCCAAGAATCGTGAAACCCATCACTAACCTCCTTTGAGTTGTTGACGTGTTTACATCGACCAAGAGAGGATAACGCATTTCAGTCTTTGTTGACGTGTTAACATTAAATTGTCCAAATGCGACAAAGGCTTCACATTGTGTCTATCTCTCGACACCATTGCGTCATTCACTTATTCAATAAGGAGGTAGCAGCCGCTATGGATGCCCAATTAACGATTGTCGACGTAACCGGATCGACCAACGATGACCTGCTCGAGGCAGGAAAACAGGGTGCGCCGCACGGCACAGGACTTGCCGCCCGCGCGCAAACGGCAGGACGCGGCCGGCGCGGCCACAAGTGGGATTCAACCGCCGGCAACCTATTGCTTTCGATTGTCCTGCGTCCATGCGTTAATCCCGCAAAGTACTCTGGTCTTGCCGCCGTCAGCGGCCTAGCGGTGCTCGAAGCACTCGAAAAGCAGGGTCTTGCAAACGAGATTGGCCTCAAATGGCCCAACGACCTGGTCGCGCGAGGACGCAAACTCGGCGGCATTCTGGTCGAGGCCGCACGCGATAACGAAGGCAAACCTTTCGCCGTCTGCGGCATTGGTGTCAACGTAAACTACACGCCCCAAGAGGTGCCCGATGGCGGCCTGGCGGCAATTGGCCTCTCGGACCTCAACGAGAGCGTTCCCGCCGTCGACATGCTCCTCGATGAGGTCTATCACGCAGTTATAGACGCTGTAGATACCTGGGCAGCGCGCCTCAACGCCAAGGAAGAAGACGCCGGTCCGCTCGCGCCCGTCCACGACGAATATATCGCTCACCTCAATTGGATCGGGAAGCACGTTATCGCCCGCTCCCCCGCTGGAGACGAGCTGGCACGAGGCATATTTAGAACGGTCGACGATTGCGGCCGCGCATGCATTGAGACCGAGAGCGGCTTGTGCGTCTTCCACTTCGAAGAAGCATCCTTGCGCCCCCTGAGCGAATAGGGCGCCGCAGCCGCCGGCTCGGCAGACGAATTCGCTATCCCAAAATCTAAACTCAAAACAAAAAGGGCCCCGCTACCGTAACGGCAGCGGGGCCCTTTAAGCTATGAGCGATATCGCTTAGAGCTTGATGTCGATGTCGACGCCAGCGGGGAGGTCGAGACGCATGAGCGAATCAACGGTGCCCGAGGTGGGGTCGAGGATGTCGATGAGGCGCTTGTGGGTGCGCATCTCGAACTGCTCACGGGAGTCCTTGTTCACGTGCGGCGAGCGGATAACCGTGTACAGGTTGCGCTCGGTGGGCAGGGGGACAGGACCGGAAACGCGAGCGCCGGTCTTCTGAGCGGTCTCGACGATGAGCTTCGCGGACTGATCGACGACCTCGTGATCATAGCCCTTGAGGCGAATGCGGATCTTCTGGGTAGCCAACTTAAACCTCCAAAGAGTGCGAGAGATGTTCTCGCAGGATTACGTAACAGAGAGCTCGAACTTAGGCGTTCTTGCTCATGACCTCGTCCACGATGGACTTGGGCGCGGGCTCATAAGAGTCGAACTGCATCGTGTAGGATGCACGGCCCTGGGTCTGGGAGCGAAGGTCGGTAGCGTAACCGAACATCTCGCCCAGCGGCACCTTGGCACGGATGAGCTTGCTGTTCTTGCGATCCTCCATGCCCTCGATCTTGCCGCGGCGACCGGAGAGGTTGCCCATAACGTCGCCCATGTACTGCTCGGGGGTCTCGACCTCGACAGCCATGCTCGGCTCGCGCAGCTGCGGATCGGACTTCTTGAGGGCGTCCTTGATAGCCATGGAACCGGCGATCTTGAAGGCGGCCTCGGAGGAGTCGACCTCGTGGTAAGAACCGTCGAACAGGGTGACCTTAACGTCGAGGACCGGGAAGCCGGCGATAACACCGGTGTTCAGGGCCTCCTGGATGCCCTTGTCGATGGACGGGATGTACTCCTTGGGCACGACGCCGCCGACGATAGCGTTGACGAACTCGTAGCCGAAGCCCTCCTCCATCTTCTCGAGCTTGATGACGGCGTGGCCGTACTGACCGCGACCGCCGGACTGACGGACGAACTTGCCCTCAGCCTTCTCGACGTCGTGACCAGCGGTCTCGCGGTAGGCAACCTGGGGCTTACCGACGTTAGCGTCAACCTTGAACTCGCGGAGCAGGCGGTCGACGATGATCTCGAGGTGCAGCTCGCCCATGCCGGCGATGATGGTCTGACCGGTCTCGTGGTTGGTGGACACCTGGAAGGTCGGGTCCTCCTCGGCGAGCTTGGTCAGAGCAAGGGACATCTTGTCCTGCTCGGCCTTGGTCTTGGGCTCGATGGCAACGTCGATAACGGGCTTAGCGAACTCGATCTTCTCGAGGACGATCTCCTTGCCCTCGGCGCACAGGGTGTCGCCGGTGGTGGAGATCTTGAAGCCGACGCAAGCGACGATGTCACCGGCGGCAGCGTCGTCACGGTCGATACGCTCGGCGGCGTTCATCTCGAGGATGCGGCCGAGGCGCTCGCGCTGACCGTTGGAAGCGTTGACAACGTAGGAGCCGGACTCGGCGCGGCCGGAGTAAACGCGGACGTAGGTGAGCTTACCGACGAACGGGTCGGTCATGATCTTGAAGACCAGGCCGGAGAAGGGCTCGTCGAAGGAAGGATGACGCTGGATCTCCTCGCCGGTGTCCGGATCGGTACCGGTGACGGCCTCGACGTCGAGCGGGCTGGGCAGATAGTCGACGACAGCGTCGAGCAGCTCCTGAACGCCCTTGTTCTTGTAGGCGGAGCCCACGAAGACGAGGTTGAGCTCGTTGGCCAGAACGCCCTTGCGCAGAGCGGCCTTAAGCTCCTCGACGGTGAAGTCCTCCTCCATGAGGATCTTCTCCATGAGCTCGTCGTCAAAGCTGGCAGCAGCGTCAAGGAGCTCCTCGCGCTTGGTGGCAGCGATGTCGGCGAACTCAGCCGGGATCTCGTCCATCGGCTCGGGGTAGGTCATACCCTTCTCGTCGGCCTTGAAGTCCCATGCAGTCATGGTGACCAGGTCGATGACGCCCCAGAAGTTGTCCTCGGCGCCCATCGGGACCTGAGCGGCCACGGCGTTAGCGTCGAGACGATCCTTCATGGTCTCGATAGCGTTGAAGAAGTCAGCGCCCACGCGGTCTAACATGTTGATGAAGGCGATGCGGGGGACGTTGAAGGTGGAAGCCTGACGCCAAACGGTCTCAGACTGGGGCTGAACGCCGGCAACGGCGTCGAAGACGGCGACGGCGCCATCGAGGACGCGCAGGCAGCGCTCGACCTCGGCGGTGAAGTCCACGAGGCCCGGGGTGTCGCTGATCTGGATGCGGT